>JANQRV010000044.1 GCA_028284395.1 Saprospiraceae bacterium | reverse complement strand
TTTTAATGGCTTCCGCGTCCCGGCTTTCTACGACGGCCGCCAGAAAAGCCCCGTACTTGAAAATCTGATGGATCTTATCCACCTTATCGGCCCGTTCGGTGCTGATTCGCTGCAATTGGGCCTGGCGATTGGTCGTCGGGCTTTTGAAGCTATCCTTGATCTTCTTTTTTTGTTCGGCCGTCAGCTTATTGATCTCGCTCCGGTCCAGGTATCCGTCGAGTAAGGCGAGGGCAATTTGGGTATCCGAATCATTGGCGATTGGCTGTCCGTCTACCGCCAATTCGTTTTCCAATTTCCTGATCTTGTTTCGGTAATTGATGTCGACCAGTCTTTCCGCGATGGGCATGGCATTCATGACGACGGCGTCGTAATCTTTTTCCAGTACGGAGGCGTAGGCATCGAGAAGACTTGAGGTCATGTCCTTGATCGTCGTGACGACGCTGGCCTCGTCTGTGGGAATGGCAATTTCATAAGCTTGGAAAAGGACTTCCAGCGAATTTTTGATGAAGAATATGAATTCGCGGCTACCGAGGTTGGCTTTGTTGAGTTTTTGCAACTGTTTTAGTTCGGCCTGGATGAAGTCGACCTGGTCACTGTATTGAACAAAATTGACGAATAAGTCCTGTAGTCGACCCGATTTTGGTTTGACTAGATTGTCGATAAAGGCGACCCTTTCTTCGGATTTTCTCAGTTCGTACCTGAGCCTTTGAGTTTGAGCGTCGGAGATGACTTCAGCGGGTCCGGTCAGTCTGAGATATTCCTTTTCCTGTTCATTTTTCAAGGTCTCGATGTGTGCGTCGATTTTCTCCCAAAAAGAAAGCTGAGCTTGGATTTGTGACTCGGAAACTTCGACCACTTCTTCGGTAGCAGAGGTAGTTACGGGAGGCACATTTTTTTCGATATCTCTTTTAATGTCCGCCTCGGCCCGATCGAAGCTCTCTAAGATTTTATCGTTTAATGCTTCATTTTCAGGAATTAATTCTTCGAGTTCTTGTCGCAAGCTGTTGACCAGCGTTTCGGATGTTCCGCCGTAAATGGAAGAGTCCCGATAATACTTATTGGCATTGAGAATGATGTTGTCAAAGTATTTTTGAGTCTCCGACCTCAGCTCGTCATCACCGCCGGTTTGGTCTACGATCTCCTCTACAACTTCCGCGAAGTAATCGGTATTGGAGCGAGCGGGGTCCGTCCCGGAGCCTGCCAATGGGGGAGGATAGGCAAGGGCGATCAAAGCACTGATCTCTTCTGATCGGGCGTAGTCGATTAGTCCACTGATCATATTGGAGATAAAGACCTCCTGTCCTTGGTGGGAGTTGGCTTTGCCGTATATCGTGGTTGAAAAAGTATACATTAGCTGATCGGTCAGTAATTCGATTTCCTGTTCCGACATGTCGGGAAGGCGGTGCAGGTATTGCTGCACAAAATCTTCATCTACCGTATATTCAAATCGGTAATCAAAATCTCTTTTCATATCCGCAAATTCCGTTTTGGCGGCCATGATCTTTTCTTCGTTCAGCTCTTGTTGTCGTACTTCCATTTGTTGCCGTATCCGTTCTACGGCCAAGAGGGAGGGGGTTTTGATTTCACGGTGGATTAAACCAAAGAAAAAATTTCGCAAATCCGGATCCTGGATGAGGTCCTCGAATAGTTGCCGTCCCTTGATCCAAACGGTGGAGCTGTCTCTTTCGGCCTTGGAAAGGAGGCTTCTGGACAAGGTGTTGAGCGTGGCAAGTCCGACGCTTAAATGATCGGCATCCGGGATCTCATTGGCGTCGCCTTGGTTTAATAATGTACCTAGTAGGGCAGTTGGGTGTTTGCCTTCATTCAATTGTTGGACTGCCCGGATGGTGAAGACGATGTATTTCATGATCCGATAGTCCCTCTCCAATTGTTCCAATGCTTTTTGATCATTGGCCAGAGCGGCTTGCAGGGCGTCGCGGCGTCCCGAAGCAGCGTACAACCTTTCTTCGGCAGAGAGGGTCTGTCCGGACAAGTCTTCCCAGATTAAGACTTCCGTATTGTCTTGAATGCTTTGCTGATAGGGAGATTGCTCTTGATCCCGGTTGCGCTCTACCTGGTATTGCAGGTCCGAGATTTCAAGCTCTCTTAATATGTTTAATTCATTTGTTTGCTCCAGAATGCGTGACTGCAATGTACCGATCTGTTCATCGTAGGCAAATTCTTCGACGATGAAGAGGGCCAGATTGAAGGGCATTTGCCGTAAATCCTTTTCAAAAGCGGATTTAAAGATCTTGATCATTAATTCGTAGTCGGTCGTGAGGGACGATTTAATGGACGTATAGGTATTGGGAAAAAGAATGCTGATGTTCCTGCCCTCCAGCCACCGTTCGAAGCGGTCAAAAAACGCAATGTTCAATTCTTCTTTCATCCGTTCTGCGATCCATTTAGAGGTGCCGTCGATGATGCTGCTTTGCAGCGAAGAATTGCCCTGTTGCTGGAGTACGATGGTTGGAAGCAATTGATCGGCCTGTTCGAGTTCGCTGTTGGACATCAATCCAAAGGTGATGGGCTGAAAATCTTGATTAAAGGGTTGGTCACTTCCATTTAATTTGTCGATTTCACGCGTGAGGTCGGCAATTCTCGCCCGATAATTTTTGAGATTGGTTCGAACTGTTTCGATCCCGGAAATGATTAATCGGCGAGACAGAGCGGCGCTCGAAGATACGGGTTCGGGTTCGGAAGTGGCCATTGGTTCAACGGAGACTTCGATGATGCCGGGATAATAATCCTCCAAGAGCCGGTTTTCGAGGCAGTCGGGATTCCTCAGGCGGTTGCGGGTTCGCCGCAGCGCCTTTGCCTCTCTGGACAGATCTTGTACGGCCAATTGTTCTCTGAGTTTTTCCAAGTCGAGCCCATTTTCTTCGCAGTCTTCATGCCAGTTGTTGTCCAGCATCGCAGTGAGTTCCGAATGATTGGTGTAGGCCTCAAAACTATTCTGTAGACGAGCATTAGCGGGGAGTTGACTTCCTCTGGTATCCGCAAAATCTTCCGGGTTCAATCCCGTCAGGTTTTGAAATTGATCGGATCTTAAAAACCGGTTGAAAAGGGTGTCCAGGGCGATGGCTTTGATTGCTGCCGAAGTAGGCTGGGAAGATGAGGGAACATCGACTTCCGGCGGAGTGGCGGCGACATTCGGGTTGACGTCCTGTTGCAATTCAAAAATGAGCCGATTGATATTCAATACGGCAGTGTCCAGAACAGAAACCGTGTCAATGGCGGGCTGAAGCTGTTCCAGGAGGTTGGCAAATTCCGGCCGATCGGCAAAGCTGGTACCGTTTAAAAGCGGAAAAATTTTCTTTTGTTCAAGGTCCGCCCTGCGTAATTCTTCGGTGATCGCGTCCTTCTTTTCGTTGATTTCGGTTTCCCGCGCTTCTTTCTCGGTGTCGACATAGGAATAGGCGTGGTCGACGTATTTTCGCAGGTATTCGTATTGTTGGAATTGATTGTTAATGAAGGTGTCGCTGACTTCACCAGGGTTGACATACAAACTCCTCAATTCATCAAAAAATGCTACGGCAGCAGCTTCTTTGGCCTCTTTATTGCTGTTGGCATCTCCTTTTTCTATTTCCTTGTAGATTTTGCTAAGCGCCTTTGCTTTTTCCCACAGAGAGGTGGATTGGGCTTGTAGTAGAGAGCAGCTGTAAAGAAGAAGAAAAAGTAAAGAAAAGAGAGGGAAAAGAACCTTAGGCCAGGGTCTAGCGGCGAATTTCATGTTCTGCTTTTAGGTTATAGGTGAAGTTTTCTGCTCTAAATTAGTCTAAATTTTGTTTTCTTCGCGGTGTTGTAAGATCTATTTTCAACGAATTTGATCTATGGAGCTTCCTAATCTCTCTTTTTTTCATACTCTGCGGGTGCGGTACTCCGAAATTGATGCCCAGGGTATTGTATTCAATGCGCATTACCTAACCTATTTTGATACGACCCTCAATGAATTGTTTCGGGAGGTCGGACTGGTTCCCGGGATGCCGGATCCGTGGGGATTGTATGACGGCCATGATTTTCACCTTGTTAAGTCCTTGGTAGAATACAAGATGCCGGTGTATTTTGACGACCTGATCGATGTCTATGCCGGTTTGCGAAAAATGGGTAGGAGTAGCCTGGCTTTTGAGTTGTATCTGTGTCATCACAAAAGTAAAGACGTACGGTCTTACGGCGAGATCGTGTGGGTGTATGCCAATCGGGACAGTCAGAAATCCGTTGCGATTCCGGAGGCGATCCGGGAATTGCTTGGGCCGTACCTGATTTAGGTGCTATGGCAGCTAAATCAACGAAAGCCCTAACGATCTACCGAGCGGACCAGCGAAACATTTTGTTCAAAATCATAAAGAGTCAGTGTGCGCAACTGATAGTGAGCCAGCCAAAAGTTGCGGAGAGCATCGATGTAGGAGCGCCGTGCGGCTTCCTGTTCGTCAATGGCGATGTTGAGATCGGTTAGGCTGATTTTTCCGATGAGGTATCTTTGCTGGGTGATCTCTTGTCGCTTCTGAGAAACTTCGTAGGCGGTGAAGGCCAGGTCGACCTGATCACGCACGAGATCAAATTGCTGAACGCGCAATTGAACGGATCTTTCAAAATTGATGCGGTCCTGGGACACGGTCATTTGGATCAATTCGCGGTTAGACTCCGCAATGGCCCGACGCGATTTGCCTTTCCCCCAATCCGCTACCGGAACGGTAATCCCTAGATTGACGACTTCCTGATCCAGTAATTCTTCGAAGATACCCCCAAGCCGGTCGGCCCGTTGGGAGAGACCAAATCGGGCGAAGAGGTTGAGGCTGGGCCCACTTTGGGCCTTGGCGATGGCTACTTCCTGGTCTACTTCGAGGAGTTGGCGTTGGAAAGCCAGGGGCTGACTAAGGTTTTTCTTGGCTTGTTGGAGAGCTGTTGAAACATCTACGGTGTAGGTAGGGATGTTTTCCGGGGGCGTGAGATTGAACAAAACCGGGGTTTTCAGGCCGAGAAAATTGCGCAATTGTTCTGAAGTGGATTGCAGGTCGAGTCTGGCTCTGGCTAGATTGGCATCGGCATTTTTAGCCCGAAGTTCTATTTGGAGCAGATCGGTTTCGGCAATTTTCCCTACGCCGTAACGCCCGGAAGAAATGGAGAGTAGGGTATCGGCGTTGTTTTTTTGTCTTTCTGCAGCTTCTACATTGAGTTGTTCGGTGAAGACGGCAAAGAAAAACTGGGCTGCATCGAAGGCAATTTGTTCCATTTCTTCGGAAAATTCGCGGGTGGCCTCTTCGTATCGCACCGGTTCGATCTTTTTATCCCATTTTAACTGATTGAAGCCGAAAATTGGTTGGAAAAAAGAAATCGAAATGGGAGCATTGAGGTAAGAGGTAGACCCCTTGATGGTTTCGGTTTCAAACAGGTCAATCCGTTCCAGGTTGGTGGTGGCCCGGATCGTACCGCCGGTTGCGGTGATGCCTTGTACCAGGCTGAATCCGATAGAATTACTCATGAGGGAGCGGTTGATGAAGATGTCGCTGCCATCGGGGATGGTGATTTTTTCGATGGATCGATTGAGGTTGGGAGCGTCGGCTTCCAGGTTGATTTGGGGCCGGTAATTGGCCAGATGCGATTGAAAGCGCCAGTAGCGATTGTTGAGTCTGGTCTGGGCGATCAGCACATCCGGTGCATCGCTTTGAGCCAGCGCGACAACCTCCGGTAGGCTTAGATTTAATTGTTCCTGAGACTTTAGCGAGCAGGTAAATATCAATAGGCCAATGAATGCAAACAGAATGCTACGACGAGACATGCAAATTATTTTTTTGTTTGTATTGAAAGATTCTTCCTGGAATGCTTGTTTAATCGGTTCTCAGTGCTTTTATCGGATCCTGATAAGCGGCCCGCTGAGCCGGGATAATGCCGAACACCAAACCGACCGAGGCCGCCACGCCGAATGCTAGCAGGATGGACCAGGCGGAAATGATGGTTGGAATATTTGCGTAGGAGGCGATGATGTTGGCGGAGGTGATTCCCAGGAAAATGCCGAGCAAACCACCAATCAAGCTGATGAATACCGATTCGAAAAGGAATTGTAGGACGATGTCATTTTGCGTGGCTCCCATAGAGCGGCGAACTCCAATTTCTTTGATCCGTTCGAGGACGGAAGCCAACATGATGTTCATGATGCCGATGCCGCCGACCAACAGTGAAATGCCAGCAATGACGGCTAGGACGAGGTTGAAAGTTTCCTGTGTTTTCTGTTGCTGCTGAAGCAGTAATTCGGGGACCTGAATTTCAAAATCGACGCGATCGTGGTGTCTCCGTTTCAATATCCTTGCAATGACGTCGGCTGAGGCTTGCAGATACTGGGTTTTATCGACCCGGATGACGGCCCTGTCCAATTGGTGGTAATTTTCATTTTGGGCTTCATTGTTATCCCACCGGTTGCGTAAGATATCTCCTTTGCTGACCGAGGAGCGGTTTTCAAACCGGATCAAAGCAGTTTCGATGGGAATGTAAACATCTGAGTTATAGTCGCGGATTCCCAGTTTTTCCAGGTTTTCTTTGGTTGCGATCCGGTTTTCCAGCACGCCGATGATGGTGAGCCAGGTCCGGCCGCACTTCAATTTTTTGCCTACGGGGTCCTCCTCGCTGAAGAATTTGTTTTGGATGGCTTTCCCGATGATGCAGACCGGCAATCCGTTTTCAAAATGGGAGTAATGAAAAAGATCTCCGGCTGCCAGTTCGAGGTTGTTTAATTCAAAGAAATCATTGCGTACACCAATGCATTTTACTTTTTGCAGGCGGCCCGCAGCAATCAAATTGGTGGTCAACTCTATTTCCGGGCTCATCTTCTCGATATTGGGCAAAGTATTGGTGATCGCTTCCAGGTCGTTCATGGTGAAACCGGGCGACCAGGGCTTGGCTTCTTTGTCATTCGTATTTGCCGTTGCTTCCGCAGCGTTGGCCGTCAAATCTTCTTCTTCCTGATCCGGAATCACGGACTTGATCACGATGTTATTGGTGCCGATGAGTTTCATTTGTTCCAGGATGGATTGTTCGGCACCACGACCAATGGCCAGCATGGCGATGACGGCACCAACTCCGAAGACAATGCCAAGGGCGGTCAATATAGCTCTCAGCTGATTGGCGAAGACACCTTCCATGGCCAATAAGAAATTAAAGAAAGTCCTTTTCATGATGCGTTGGGCTTGGGAGAAGATGATTAGAAAATGACGATACCGCTAGTGCCGCTGTCCTGGTTGGAGATTTCTTCCTTGGCGACGGCCTTCATTTTTTCTTGCTTAACGGCTTCTCTTTCCTCCGCATCTTTTTTCTGTTGGGCCAACACCTGGTCTTTTTCCGCTTTGGCGATGGTCGATAATTGCATTTTTTCGTGACCTTCGGGAGTGTTCAGGTACACGTATTCGCCGGGAGTCAATCCAAAATCGATCTTTACATCATTTTCATTGGAAGGACCCGTGATGACTTCTTGTTTGAAGACTTTTCCACGCTCGTCCTCTTTGTAAACAAAGGTCAGACTGTCCCTGAACAGGGCTTCCAGGGGAATGAAGGTTGCTTCTTCGTATACATCGGTAATGATTTCGATGCCGGTGGTCATGGCCGGACGCAGAATGGAGTCGTTCGTGGTCAAGTTGATCATTACTTCGAAAACCTTGGAATCGTAGCCTTTAAGTTGTTCTCCGATATTGGCTACTTTCACCACTTGGCCGGCATAGTCTTTATCGGGAAAAGCATCTACTTTGATGTTAACTTCCTGGCCGGGCCGCACTCTGCTGATGTCCACTTCGTTGACAAATGTTTTGGAGATCATCTCACTGAGATCGGGCAGTTCGGCAACCACCGGATCGTAACTGGAGATCCTTGATCCCGGCCCTTTTTTACCATCCCAGCTGCGGGCGTAAATGACCATGCCATCTTTAGGGGCTTTGACGACCATACCTTCGCGCACTTCCTTCATTCGGGTCAGCCGAAGCTGATTTTGTTTTAGAGAAGCCAGGTTTTCTGCCACCTGAGCTTTTGTTTTGATCTTGGTCAGGTCGTATTTTTTGAGCAATTGAGTGTATTCTCTTTCCGTCTTTTGCATGTCGATCTCGGTTTGCTGGATGACGGATTGAGGTTCGAATTTGTTTTGTTCTACCTGAAGCAGTTTTTCCTCTTTGGCAAATTTTAGATTGATCAATTTATCTCGAATTTCCCGCATTTCGATGGCGGTGTCGATTTTGGTTTGTTCGAGCTGTGTTTCGATCTTTTCAATCTCCGTCATTGCTTCTTTCATTTTGCCTTCCAGGTCGGTGCGGTCGAGGGTGGCAACGTAAGCTCCCGCCTTCACAACTGTTCCTTCGGCCACAATATCGGAAATGGTTGTCTGGTAGATCTGTACGGATCGCATGCCTTGCGGGCCCCGGATCTTTTCGGACCGCTTAGCTTGTAGTTCGCCGGTGGCGGTTACCCGAACGATGAAATCACCTCCTTTGACAGTGGTTTTGACATCATTGATTTGTTCTTTATCAGTACCCTGGCCAACAAAAAAGTAGGCCGCTGCCAAAGCGGCTACAATAGCAATGGGCAGAATGAACTTTAATAACTTCATGAGGTTTTAAATTTATTGGTGATTGCGGAGTGCAGCTCTTTGTGTCGGGTTAGAAAGGTGGAGATGTGATCAGACTTCACTTTGATTAGCATCCTACTAAAAGGATGCTAGATTTGGCAAAATAGTTGCATCCGATCCATCTTATTTTTTGTGCTCTCTTGCGAGATCCCTTTGCCTGCCCAATGCTGGGACCCGGATCTCTTTGTGTTTCCGAAAATATTGCACGAATACTTCCGCCACAGAACGCTGAAAAAGCTCACTTTTTTTATCTTTTAGCATGACTAAGCCATCCCCGCCAGTCGCTGCATAAGAGATGGTTGCCAATTTATAGGTATTTTCGTCTACAACCAATTTATCGCCGATGATTAGTGTCACCAAGCGCTGTCCGATCGGTTTTTTACTGTTGTACGTTGCTTCAATGCCGGAGCACTGAATCAGACCATAATTGAGGGCATAGCTGTACTCGAACAGTTCTTTGAGATCGCGGCCGCCTACTTCCACCGTAGCCAGGACATCCGTGAACGGGAATACGTTGTAGAGCTGTTCGACCGTTACGGGGCCGGGATTTAAATCGAATCGAATGGAACCCGAACTGATCATCCCGATGTCTGCATCGGCACTGCTTCGGAGAATATCGGCCAACAAATTCCCAATGTTGGATTCCCGGTAGTATTTTCGACTGGCCTGCCGGTCCAGGTAGGCGATGGTGTCTGCCAGGTGAGGGGAGTCACTGCGCGCTTTTTGAATCAATTGTGCTACGACGGGATCGGGTTTCAGTGCGGCGGCATCTACCGGCAGTAAACGGCCATTGAGGAGGGTGATCTCACCGGTGGAGCGGTTTTTTTTGAATCGGGCGTATCCCAGGTACTTCCCTTGACCAAAGGTGAGTCCGATGTAGGTTCCGGTTTTGGGGTGTTGGACCGGTGTCCAGAGCCCGTGGTCGGAGTGACCGCCAATGATCATATCGATGCCTTTTACCGCACCGGCAAGGGCGTAATCCTCATCGTATCCCCTCTGGACCTCAGGGTCGGCTTCCTTGTCGGTCTGCATGGGAGCGGTTTTATTTTGATGGGTTAAGACGACGATCATATCCACTTCGGGCTTGAGTTTGTCAACCAGTTTTTGGACAATGGGGGCCGGCTCTTTGACCTGTATTCCCAACCGGTTTTTAGCCATTATAGTATTGAGAAAGGCATCCTCGCCGATCACACCAATCACACCGATTCTGATGCCGTTTTCTTCGAGAATGGTATATTCTTGGGCAAAACAGATGTCGGTGCCATTGTAAAACAGGTTAGCGCATAAAACCGGAAATTGGGCGCGCTGCCGGACATCGGCCAGTGTTT
>JANQRV010000039.1 GCA_028284395.1 Saprospiraceae bacterium | reverse complement strand
ACGCCGTTTTCCGGTGTGATGGATTCCACTTTCGTGTTCTCTCGGATCGTGATGTTGTTTTTGGTCAGGGCTTCATTCCAAAGGTCGAGCAGTTCGGTCTTACTGGTGTCATACAATTTGACTTGCCCGTACAGCGGCAAATCCATGGGGGCGGTCATTACTATCTTGGACCGGGGAAACGTAAAAACCGTACCCCCCAGCGTGTCCTGTTCGAGCGTTGCGAAATTCAGCCCGTGTTTCTTAGCGGTCAGGGAGGCGGCAATGCCGGCCGGCCCCGCTCCGACAATCACCAAGTCCAAGGTATCTTTGTCTTTGGGGATACCTTCCCGGACCATGTATTCGACCGCACCAGCTCCCTGTTCAACACTGTTTTTGATCAAACCCATGCCGCCCAATTCGCCGGCAATAAAGATCCCGGGCATATTGGTCTCGTAATTTTCGTTGATGTGAGGGAGGTCGACCCCCCGTTTTTCCGTCCCGATGACCAGTGTAATGGCGTCTACGGGACAGGCGTGGAAGCAGGCGCCGTGACCGACACAATTCGAAGCATTGATCAAGGCGCCACCACCGTTCAGGATGCCGAGGATGTCTTTCTCGGGACAGGCTTCGACGCAGGCGGCACTCTTAATACAGGTTCCGAGGTCGATGACCGGATGAAGGGATACCGGTTCGTACAGACCTTCTTCTTTTGCCTTTTCAATTTTTTGCTCGACTAGCTTTGATGCTTTCTTAAGTCTTCTCAAGTAGAAGTAGACGATCGCTGCACAAAGCAGGAAAACGCTACCGTATATGATCATTTGTTCTAAAAGCATTTTCGCCAGTTTTATTGGTTGTTATGAATCTTTTGATTCAAATCAAATTACTCAAAAAATCCATGTATAACCGAATGCCAACGTTACCGCTACATGTAAAACCACAATGACCAGCATGACAATGGCGAAGGGCATGTGGGCCACGTGCCAATATTTGAATAGTTTATGCATGGTCTGCAGACGTTCAATTCGGTTGTTGAGCACCATTTCGTGTTTGATCAGGCGGGTCACCTTTCGGGTATCCCGCCCCGAGAGTTTATTTTGCCGGAGTATTTTTCGGATGTTCTTCAATTTTCGCTGATTTTCGAAGGTGGCCGTCAGTACTCCTCCCAGACCATTGTGACTGCCTGTCGTTCTAATCTCCATGGCCGACAGGATCGACTGCCTGCTGTTGCCGTCCAAATGATACGAATCGCCCAAGACCGTGCCGATATTCAGTTTGGAAGACTGAATTTCTCCCAGGCTCAACGCTCTACCTTCAATGGACCGGGGAATTTGGATGTAGATATACCGGCCAATCACCCCGCTCACCACTACGGCTACCATGCTCCAAAAGGCCACCGATACGATGCCGCCGAATTTGAAAGCTGTGTGAAACAAGATCATCACCGGCCCCAGGGTACAGAGGAAAATATGGAACTCCAGCCAGTATTTGAGCCTTCCCCAACGGGCACAAAATTTATAGCGCTTCCGGATCAGGTACATTACTACACCGATCAGGATCAGAAAAGTACCGACAATGCCCAGTCCATGCCCGTAAAGGCCACCCGCTTTGAAGTTGGTGTGATCCGGGTGATAAAATCGCTCTTCCATGGGAGTCGTGTAATAGGAATACCCTTTGTAACTCAAGAAGACAGTGGTAAACACAACGATGCTTGCCAAAGTAGTAAGGTAAATTCGATGCGCTGTTTTTGACATTCTTTCGGGTTGAATGGAATGGTCTTTCGACAATTTTAAACCCTTTACGTTTCGCGAACCGGGTGGGGTTGCCTCGCGGGCAAAAAAATATTTCCAAAGGGCATAGGGGCTTGGAATATTTCGATTGTCCTAAAAAAGATCACGACAAATTTTTGGCCGAGGCAACCCACCTGGATTTCCGGCCGTACAGACAAATAAGCAAGCAAAAGATGAGGAAAGACCACAAACTGCAAAAAATGATTGCCGGTTGCCGCAAGGGCAAGGAAACCAGCCAAATGGCCTTATACGGCCATTTTTACGGCTACGGCATGAGTATTTGTTTGCGCTACGCCCGCAGCCGTGAGTCGGCCCTCGAAATGTTGAACGACGGCTTTTTAAAAGTCTTTTTAAAAATAGATCAGTACGATTCGGAAATGTCTTTTAAACCCTGGCTAAGACGGGTATTGGTCAATGCAGCCATTGATCACTACCGGAAATATGAACTTGTTGAAAGAGAGGAAACTTGGTTGCCCGAACAACATCCGGCAACCTATAACGAAGCACTCGACCAATTGGAGTTCGAGGATATGTTAACCATCATCCATCAATTGCCTGCGGGCTACCGGGTGGTCTTTAACCTCTACGTCATCGAAGGTTTATCGCACGCCGAAATTGCCGAGAAACTGGGCATCAACATCGGCACTTCCAAGTCCAATCTGTCAAAGGCAAGGAAAAAGATCAAGGAATTGTTGAGTCATTCATTTGGAGTACTTCATAAAACGGAGCAATATGGATGATTTTTACTTCGATAGAAAGATGAAGCAGGTGTCCGAGTCTGCTCCGGAGTTGACACCCAGCTGGGAAGCGATGAAGGACATGCGTAAGCGGTTGCGCCGGGCGAAAGCCGGGCAAGTGGCCGGCTTTAAAGCATCGGCGCTGTGGCCGTTGATCTGGTTGTTGTTACTGGCCACGGGCGGTGGTTTTTTGCTTTGGCAGAACAACCGGCTTTCTAGAGATGTACATCGGTTAGAGCAACTGTACGGCCAGACCTTGCACCGGGATACCGTTGTGGAGAAACACGTGGTTTATCGATACGATACGATCTACTCGGTGGTTTACCGGGACCGGTACATCGTTCCGGCTTCGATGACGGCCTTCGGCCCGCCATCCGATTTAATCGCACCAAAGACAAGACATCATAATGCGGCTGAGAGGTATGGCATCAGTGGTCTTTCCTTGCTTGATCTGAGGCCTTCCTCCGGCCTTTTGTCTTCGGGGAACAACCGGTCGCCAGCCGCCAGTATGGGGCCGATTGGCAAGATATCTCCATTGGAGACCCTCGTTTTTGGGACTGCCGTGGAAAGTCTACGGCCACTGAGACCGGATTTTGATCCCATCCTGAATCGGGAACTGCCCGAGATCGAACAACCGCGCATTCCCATTCACTATCATTTTACACCGTCCGGGTTGGGAGTTGATGCTCATTATAGTCCACTGGCCTTGTTGGGAGAGGCCCCCGAAGGCAATGCCTTCACCCTTGGCGCCCGGGCTGCTGTCGAGTTTCCCGGCGACCGCCGTCTCCTGGTCGGTGCCGAGTGGTTCAGCTTTGGCTTTGAAGAGAAGGATGAAGCGGGCTTTGCCCGTTTTCCGGTGGCTGATCCGGATGACCCCACGCACGTGCTCCACGAGTTAAAAGGCAGATTTTCCTATTTTCAAATTCCACTGGAGTTCGAACAGACACTCTGGCAAAGTCAGCATTTCAGATCCGCAATTAGTGTTGGAATGGTCGCCTACCGTCCGGTAAGGCAACAGTTTACCTACGAATTTCTAGGTGGTTTTGAAGAGCATAGTCGTAGTACTTCTTTTCGAAATGGCAACTTTTCGATCGACAACCTTCGGCTAGGGGTCGGCATCGACTATCGCCTGTTTAAAAGGATGTGGCTGCGCCCTCGATTCCTGTATCAACATGGTTTTAGCCTTAATACGTCGGAGTACTTCCCGCTGCGATATTGGTCGGCCAATGTTGGGTTGAGGTTTGATTTAGCAGGGCGGTCACCCTCCGGCTAATGGCCCGGAGATGCTTCAGAATTTCATTTATGCGCCATTTACTCATTCCTTTTCCAATGGCCCTTCCCACAACACTTCTTCGATGAGCGAACCAGCTTCGCGTCTGGATAAGAGTAGGTAGCCAATGCCTGATTGGTGTAATCAATGTGGCTACATCGAATCTGAGATAATTCCCAAAAGAGCTGATCAAAGAGCCAGTTGAAATTACCGTTCCGTATTGGCGAGAAGTAAATCTGTTATGATGCTGGGGGAGTAGACTCCGGTTTTACATCTTAAGAACGGATATGGGTTGACTTTCTTGAAAACCGGCATCCCGGGCGACGAGAATCGCGTTGTCCAATAGTGCAGATGGCTCCCAGAAAAATTCAAAACGCAAATATGGGTCTACAACACCTCATTCAACTGCTCATTGGTTTCGGCATATTGCAGGGCTTGGTTTTGGCCGTTCTGTTGCTGCTTTCCAAAAGGCATCGCAAGCAATCCAATTTCATTTTGGCCCTTTTTCTGCTTGCCTATAGTTTTAAGCTGCTTTTGAACGCCGGTATGGACCTGGGGATTGGATTGGGGTACTACCTGGTTTCGATCTTATTGCTTAGTCCGTTGTATTACCTCTATGTTATCAGCGTCACCAGGCTCACATTTGTGTGGAACCTTAAACACAGTTGGCATTTTGCCCCTGCGGTCGTATACTTTGGGTTGATCTGGTTGGGGCATTCCTTTTACGATGGGGTTCGATACGAAATGGTCTTTGAAAGTCGCTCTCTTCTGCTGGCCACCAGTGTTCTCCAGGGAGGAGCAGCCTTACAAGCCATTGGCTATAGTGTTTTCATCCTCCTGGAGTTAAGAAGATACCGGTGGCAGATCGAAGAGAGTCAATCCAACCTGCACCTCCTCAATTTGCGTTGGTTGAACTTACTGGCCGGTATGTTTGCGTTGGTTCTGTGCATTTGGTTGTTTTTGGGGTATGCGGATATCGCTTACTTCATTAAGGTATTTGGAGCACCTTCGATGAAGATCGCCTACCTGTTTTGGGCGTTGATGTCTCTGGTAGTGCTGGCCATCGGATATTACGGATTGTTGAGGCCTGAGATATTCATCGATACCATAGGGTCGCGATTACCGTCAAACCCACCAAAAAGACTCAACACCGAAACCTTATCGAAATACAAAGACCGACTCCTGGAAGTGATGAAGCGAGATAAACCGTATCTGGACCAAACTTTGAAATTGGGACAATTATCAGAAATCTTGTCCTGGAATCCCGGTTTGCTCTCCGAAGTCATCAATGAAGGAACCGGAAAAAACTTCAACGATTTTGTCAATGAATACCGGGTGAATGAATTCATTCAGCGTTTGGACTCCGGCGAACACCGAAAGCTGACTCTGTTGGCCATTGCATTTGATTCCGGATTTAACTCCAAATCAACTTTTAATGCGGTTTTTAAGAAATTCACCGGAATTACGCCCAATCAGTTCCGGCATCGACAAGCAACGGTGGAAAAAATTCCGGAAAATTGATCCGAAATCATCATTTCAGACCTTTCGCATTACCAGGAGCCGCAAATTTGGCCAAAAAAGAAATGAAAATTACCAAATTACTCCTTCTAGGATTTGTCCTGTGTGCTTGCTCATGTATTCCGTATGCCCAACGCATCGGTCCGGAGTATCTGAATCCTCCGCAACTACGGGATGGCCTTCCTACCAGCTCCGCCAGAGCAGCTGGATTTAATCTCGAATTGCTTACCCAGCTCTCGAATAAGATCGATAGCGGGCAATACGTCAATGTACACAGCGTCCTGGTACTCCACAAAGGAAAACTGGTCTACGAAAAGTACAGCGGCGGATTTGGCCGGGACAGTATCCATTCGATGCGCTCCATTTCCAAATTCATTACTTCCACCTTAGTGGGCATCGCTGTCGATCGGGGAGACATTCCATCTATCGAGGAACGCATTTTCGATTTCCTGCCGGAATACGAATCCCTTAAAACACCCGAAAAATATGAAATCCGATTGAAGCACCTGCTCAATATGACGGCCGGGATCGAATGGAGAGAGTCGGATGTGCCCTATGGCACCGATGAGAACGACGAAACGCAAATGTATCGGGATGGTGAATGGGTGCGCTACACGCTATCCAAACCATTGATCCATCAACCGGGTACCAAATGGGAATACAGTGGCGGACTCGCCAATCTGATGGCGGCTATCCTGCAAAATGCGACCGGAATGCCCGGTGACGAATACGCCCGACGCTACCTCTGCAAACCTTTGGGCATCCAACAATTCAAGTGGAACAAGAACAAAGACCACGGTTGGGTAAGTGCCGCTGCCGGAGTTTCCATCACTCCCAGGGCACTGGCAAAGATTGGACAGATGTTTCTGGATAGTGGTTATTGGAAGGGAAATAAAGTACTGAGTAAGGGGTGGACCGAGGCCTCCGGCAAGAATCAAATACCGCCGGAAGAATCCGGCCAAATTGGACCATTTGCCATCGGGTATGGATATACCACTCTGGTGATCCTGAAAGGCCCCGATTTCATGCCCGGATTAAAGGGTTTTGCGGCTACCGGAAATGGCGGACAGATACTTTGGATCCTACCGGAAGACGATCTGGTAATGGTGATGACCGGGGGGAATTACGATAGCGAACTTTCGCAAACGCAACCGATAGATATGGCTGTTAGGTATGTCTATCCTGCTTTGCCCGGGAAGTAGGGCAGGACAGAACAGATCTGGTAAATCTCCGAGATTTACCAGATCTAAGCTTGAACGAGCAGCTCTCCTAAAGATCAGAAAAACGAGTCATTAAATTCTCCCCCCGCTTACTAGGCGGCATCCAGTTGGGATATTCCGGTTTGAGAGCACTGAGCTCATCCAGCTGTTTCATTTCATCATCGCTAAGTTCGATGGCAACCGATTTTAGATTATCCACCAGCTGTTCTTCTTTGCGAGCGCCGATGATGACACTAGTCACACCCGGTTTGTGCCGCAACCAAGCCAAGGCTATCTGAGGAACGGAAGCATTCTTGCTGTTGGCAATGTCCTGCAATTTGTCGACGATATCGAAACCTCTTTCCTTGTCGATGGGTGGAAAATCAAAATTCTTTCTCCTTGCGCTGGCTTCCCCTTCCCGCGTGAATTTTCCGGTCAGGAACCCGCCGGCCAGCGGACTCCAAATAAGGGTGCCCAGCCCCAGGTCCATTGATGCCGGAATGATTCCCCGCTCCAGTTCCCGCCCGACCAAAGAGTAATAGGCCTGTACGGAGCAAAAGCGTTCGGTGTTCAAACGACGGGCGATGCCATCGGCCTTGGCAATTTGCCAGGCATTGAAGTTGGATAGGCCGATGTACCGTACTTTTCCCTGGGTCACCAGGTCGTCCAAAGCGCGCATGGTTTCTTCCAAGGGGGTGGTGATGTCGTAGTTGTGTACCTGGTAGAGGTCAATGTAATCAGTGCCCAGTCGTTCCAGACTGGCTTCTACCTCGCGCATGATGGCCAGCCGGCTGGTACCTAGAGCATTGGCGGAAGTTCCCAGCGTACTGTATACCTTGGTGGCGATGAGGACGTCTTTTCTTTTGTTGCCCAATGCCTTACCGAGCATGATTTCCGACTGACCGTTGCTGTAAATATTCGCAGTGTCGAATATGTTGATGCCGGCGTCGAGGGATAAATTGACCATTTTAGTGGCCAGGTCTTGTCCGGTTGCTCCAATCATTTGAGCAAACATGCCATTCTCCTGATCGAATGTCATGGTCCCAAGGGTGAGTTCTGATACGTAGAGTCCGGTGTCACCTAATTGTTTGTATTTCATTATTGATGTTTTAATGGCTTACGGATGTTTTTCTGAGTCCTACAAAGTTAGGTGGCACACAGCTTTTTTTCTTAAACAAAACACTGGAAAACGTATACATTTTAGGGGGATCTTAAGATCTGGCTAGTCTTAAGATTTGCCAGTTCTTAAGACCAGGAGTAAAAAATTAGCAAATATGTTGTGCAAAAGTGAAAGAAATATATTATTTTCACTTTTGTAAACCATATTACTATGCCCAGAGTCTACTTAGGAGAATTTGAAGAGCTTGTCTTGCTGTTGGTAGCTTCTTTTCATGGAGAGGCCTACGGAGTTGGAATTAAAGAAGCTCTAGCGGAGCGCGCCAACAGATCGGTGAATATAAGTGCTGTACATGCTGCTTTACGGAGATTGGAATCCAAAGGCTTCGTCAGTTCAAAATGGAGCGAAGCGACCGCTCAAAGAGGTGGCCGGAGAAAGCGATTGTTTACCATTAGTAATTCCGGAATTGAAGCTTTAAAGAAAATACAGGATTTGAGGATACAACTGTGGCGGGAAATTCCGGGTTTGACCTCCCAAATAATCGGCCTATGAAAGGACGGAAAGAATCTCCTCCAAGTTGGGCCATTCGGTTCTTGGAATGGTACTGCAAACCGGAATTGCTTGAAGAAATTCAAGGAGATATTTATGAATTGTTCGATAAGCGAACACAAAAAATTGGTTCGAAGGCTGCTCGCCGGCACTTCGTTTGGGATGTTTTGAGGAGTTTCCGCCTTTCCACGATTAGAGGTTTAAAAATTGATTTCACCACTTTATTAATTCAGATGGCTATGTTTCAGAACTACCTCAAAGTTGCTTGGCGTAATTTAGTAAAGCAAAAATTGTACTCCTTTATTAACATTACCGGTCTGGCAGTGGGCATGACTTGTTTTATACTCATCTTCATCTTCATAAAATACGAGCTGTCTTTTGATAAATTTTACTCCGATCATCAACGAATTTATCGGGTTATTCAAAAATGGGACCACAGTGATTTTATCGGTAAGGAACTACTTGCGGCAACTCCCGCAGCCTTAGCAGCAACTTTAACCGATAATTTTCCGGAGGTTGAGCTCGCGACAACTCTGGTTGGTTCAAGAGAGCTGCTGAAAAAGGATGAAACCACCTATTTTGAAACCGGGATCTTAGTAGACACTAATTTTTTTGATGTTTTTTCTGCCAATTGGATCCGAGGCCATAAAAGCACGGCATTCGATAACCTAGAAAATATTGTCTTAACCGTTTCATTGGCGGAGAAAATATTTCAGGGCGAGGATCCTATCGGACAACCATTTGAACTGTCGGATGGCCGATCCAAAATCGTCTCCGGAATCGTTGAAGATGCGCCACAGAACAGTTCATTGCAATATACCTGGATCGCTAATATTGCAAATTTTGCGGATTACAAAAGAGACCAAAATTTTGCGGAGCGGTGGTTTAGTAGTTCGTTTCATACATTCTTTCTCCTGGGCCACCATGCCAATCCTGAATCCCTACAGTCCAAACTACAGTCTTACTTAGAAGAGACACGTAAGACTGTTAATCCATTTCCGTTTAAAGTGGATTACTTGGTTCAGCCATTAGCTGAGGTTTATTTCGAGAACAGGGCTTCGGAGGACTTTGCAGTGAAGGGAAGTAAAACACAGTTGTCGATGTTTTTGCTGATCGGCGGAATTGTCCTGTTAATTGCCTCCATCAATTATATGAATTTAGCAATAACCCGCTCGATAAGGAGAGCTAAAGAGGTGCAATTCCGCAAAGTAATTGGGGCAAACAAGCGACAATTGATCCAGCAATTTATTGGAGAGTCGATATTCATCACCTTTATTGCGTTGATATTTGCCATTGGATTAACATATTGGTTGTTGCCAATTGTTGCGGGCTTTCTGGATCGACCACTTAGTCTCCCTCTCCCCGGCCTAATTCGATTGCTTCCATTTTTCGGTTTGCTGGTTCTACTGGTTGGAATGGTATCGGGAAGTTACCCGGCGTTGGTAATTTCCAGACTTCGCCCTGCAGCTAATGTATCCACTCAAACAACGGGTTGGATGAGAGGAATGAAATTGCAAAGCGTTCTAATTACCGGTCAGTATGTAGCATCCGCCGTCTTAATAGCAGGGAGCCTGGTCATATATCACCAATTCCAATTGATCAACAAGAAAAATCTGGGTTATAATAAGGAACAAATTGTGGCCATTCCCATCAGTGATGGATCATTATACAATCGAATCAATACACTAAAGGAGAGATTGGTTGAAAATCCTAATGTGCTATTTTGCACCGCTTCGAGTAGCCTTCCAACGCACGTCGATGCATTAGAGCCTACCGGGTTCAGCCCATTGGACGATGATTCTGAACCCAGGGAAACCGATATGTACAGAATCAGAATTGATGAAGGATTTTTGGAAGTATTCGACATACCACTGATAGCCGGTCAAAACTTTTCAAGTGAAGATGGAACCGCATCAGAAGCAAATCGAATCTTAAATCAAACAGCAGTGGCAGCATTGGGGTTAACTCCCGAGACAGCAGTCGGGCAAAAACTAGTCCACAACGACCAAACCACAACGATTATCGGCGTGGTGAAAGACTTTCACATTCACTCCATACATCTGCCCATC
>JANQRV010000055.1 GCA_028284395.1 Saprospiraceae bacterium | reverse complement strand
CATCTTATTACTAAGCAAATCAGGGACGATGAGTTCGAAGTCGGACAGTTGTGCAAAATACTCCTCCCGAAGACTGATCAATATCTTACATTGTACCTCTCGATCCAAAACTTCGGCAATTTCCCGAAAAAATGATTGCGCTTCTTCTCCATCTGTATCACCTTGAATGAACAACTCTTCAAATTGATCGAAAACAAGATAAATGGGCTTAAATTGACTGAGGTATAACTGCCACAATTGCTCTGCTAAATCCTGGTCCTTAAAAGCTTCGGTCTGCTTCTCGGTCGGCATCTGATCGAAAATAGCCTGATACAGGTCATTCAGCAAATTACTTTCTCTGCGAATGAAAAGTGGCAGCCAGTCTCGAGCTTGAAATTGATTGGCTAATCCACATTGAATGAGGCTGCTTTTTCCAGTACCGGAACCTCCGTACAAAACGACGAGGCTGGTCTCAAACAAACGCTCATACAATTCCCGTATTTCTTCATCACGGCCGAAGTAAATGTCCTTATCTTCCGTTTGATAGGAGTCCAGAAATTTGAACGGAGATTTTATGTTGTTTTGGTCATTCATATTCGGCCCAATCCTTTTTCAATTGTTGAAATTGTTCTTTCAAAACGGCAAGGGGCTTCACCAGCACTGTTGGTCGTCGATGACGGCGGCGCACCAAGGGCTTTGACCTCCGCTTCATTTCCTGATCGGTACTGATTTTGTGTACCTGAAAACTATCTTCAGCAATAGCCCAATCCAAGAGGTTATCTCCACATTTAATATAAAAATACGCTGCATCCTCCGATTTGGCATTAACCGTATAAGCATAAACATACACGTTAGTGGAGTTGTCTTTTATATTGCCATATGGATTTTGATCGAAGTAAGCATTTTTGTCGATAATAAAGGGGGTCAGGGGTAAAAAGCTTCTCTTGCCTTTTTCCTTATTACGCAACAGAAGTACCGAACGGGCATCCAGAACCGAGCCATCAAACTCCAATGGTTCTTTCGATACGTTGATGCCGTCTTGATTGGCGTGTAATTTACTGATGAAATGCTCGTAGGAAACGCTGATCCCCCGATTCGTTCGAATATTCACCTTTCGACAAGTCACCATCTGGTAGCTGACCAGAAATGTTATTTTTTTGAGAAAGATCGCCAGATGATATTCCGTTTCCAGACAGACGCTGTGAATAGCTGATTGGAACCGATTTAGACCACCTTGAAAATACTGTTCGCGCTTCGACTGCAAAAAGAAATAGGCCTGGTAAAAGTCATCCTGCTCCTTAAAGGAATCAATAATACTGACCAATTCCTGTACGTATGGATCCTGGTGCTGATTGTCGATCTCACGTAAAATCACTTGAGTTTGTTGGACAAAATCGAACATTGGAAATTCTTCCTTTTCGATCTCACATACATCTTCGTAATCCAGGTTTCCCTTTATGATCTTCTCTTCTGCTTTCAGATGCCAAAGCCAGGATAAAGCCGCGTAGTATATCACCTGACTTGCACTGATATAGGCACTAAGCATTTGTTTGAGGCGATCGACCGTCGGCTGCTGCATCGCGGGGATAGCAGACTTCAATACCTGGAGTTGTGAACTGATGACCCAGGGAAAGCTACGAATAATCAGGGCAAACAATTCATCGTCGACTACATCCTCATCTTCAACATCTTTTCGGATTTCATCATCAAAATGTGCCATCTCAAAAACGATGTCCAGCAGGTATTCGTTCAATTGCACTTCTTCTTGATCGAAATCACTTCCCATTACGGGTCGATCATAGGGAAGTGACCACTCCAACACTTGTTCTTGCTGGTGATCATAATTTAAAGACCAGGGGAGCTTTGTCGAAGGGGACTGGTTGGGTAACATCAACCCCCTTGTGACATCGACTGGAATGGTCTCTGCTTTTTGTCCACCTTTGAGTTGAATTGCGGCGGCGGCAAAATCAAATGCCAGCCTTATCGTGCTTCTAACGGCCAATTTGCGATAAAAAATGCCACCGAATTCCGTGGCTGTTCGGTCTTCAATGGGAGCTGAAGTGGCGATGACCGATTTTATCCCCAACTGCATTAATAGCACCACTTGAGCTTTTGTGGAACATCCATTTAGAAACACCAATGACAATGTCTCTTTAAATGTAGCCAACAATTCAGCCAACCCTGTAGCATTGCCGCCGTCATCCACTAAATGAATTCCCGAACCATCAGCATGTCCTCCATAGTGAAAGGCTACTAACTCAAAATCATTGGTCGGGTCTGCCAGCCTTTGTAAAGTATTGATGATGTCATCCGTGGAAGCATTTTCATCACGCATGATCTTGATCTGCCGCTTGTCTTCTAACGGGACCAGTGCCTGATACACGTTCCGGCTTTCCTCTTTTAGAGAGGACAATGGGTTTTCAATATCATTTGAAAAGGCAAAGTATATGACCGGTGTAGGCATTGATGTACTGATTTATCCTAATTTTCCTTGGTCGTAGCGTATCGAAAACGCTCATGAAGCACTTGTTGTCGAAGCTTCGACTAAGCTATGACTTGATTTTCAATTTTCAAACTTTGGGAGGGATAAATGCCCTAAAGTTGCAAAACGGATTTTCCCGTAAGGAAATTTCCTGAATTGATAAAAGTCCAATCATCGCGACTAAAAAAAGGCCTGATTCCGCCAAAAACAGTTAAAACCATACCAAAAACAGGAAACATTGGTCACCGCAGCTTAAAACGGTAGAAATTTGTAAATGTTACCACCACTAAAATGCGCTCGGAATGTATTCCCATCCAATGACCGTCGTCTGAAATCGCCCACTGATTTAAAATTTCAATCCATTTAATCATAAACAAAAATTAGGACAACATGAAGCAATTGCTACTAGGGCTAGTGCTACTACTAACCACCATTCAAATTCATGCGCAAAGTCACAAATGGGAAATTGGCCTCTTGATGGGCGCTACTACCTATCAGGGCGATCTTGTGGAGCCCAATCTCTATGACTTTAAAGAATTAAATTTTGCCTACGGAGGTTTTCTGAAATGGGCCATCAGCGATCGGGTCAGCTTGCGCGGGAATTTACTCCGCGGCAAAATTACAGGCGATGACATCAATTCCGACGCCAGAGCGGATCGCAGTTTTAACTTTTCGGCACCTTTGACGGAATTCTCTGCACAAATGGAGTACGAATTTTTTGGACATCGGCGAACAGCCGAATATGGCATGCACCAAAAAGTGGTCTCACCATATGTATTCCTAGGTCTTGGCATGACCATTTTCGACCCGGAAATCAATTTTGGTTCCAATGCAAATTCATCTCAAATCAGAGAAGATATTAATGCCGGTCCTCATTGTACAAGGGCTGCGGTGCCAATCGGACTGGGCGTAAAAGCTGATTTGTCCGAAAACTGGGTGATTGGTGCTGAATGGGGTGCAAGGTACGTCTTCTCGGATCGGATCGATGGGGTAAATGCATCGGGAAACCCAGACAAGAATGACTGGTATGCCTTTGCCGGACTCAACATAGGCTATCGCTTCTCACCAAAAACAAAGGAAAAAGAGGAAGAAGAACAGGCAAAAGAAAACTGATAAAAGGGCATCAATTTGGGCGGCCAATCATACTTCGCAATCAAATTGGTGGACCTAGTTGTGTTAGGGCTATTTCCGTAGATTGCTTTAGCGGCAAACTGCAAGGGAAATAGCCTTTTACTGTTTTCTCTCAGCTAACCATCGAATGGTCACAATCTTGTAACTTTACGGAAACAAAGCATCATTAGATTGAAAAAGATCGTACTTATCACCGGAGGAAGCCGGGGAATCGGAGCAGCTACAGCTCTGGCAGCCGGCCAAGCCGGCTATCATGTTTGCATTAACTACCGGAAGAATCAGTCTGCTGCAAAGCAGGTCGCCGAAACCATTCAAAAATCGGGAGGATACGCACAGGCCTTCCAGGCAGATGTCTCCTCCGAATCGGATGTACTCCGTATGTTTCAAGCCATTTCCAATAGTTTTGGCAAGATCACCCACCTGGTAAACAATGCGGGAACGCTGGAAAAGAAATCCAGATTGGAAGACATGTCGGTCAAAAGATGGCAAAATGTATTTGCGACCAACACTTTGGGGAGCTTTCTTTGCATTCGAGAAGCGATCAAACATATGTCGGTGCGCCATGGTGGCCAGGGAGGTTCCATCGTAAATGTTTCTTCAGCTGCAGCTCGGCTCGGCTCACCGTTTGAATTCATTGATTATGCTGCTACCAAGGGAGCAATGGATACAATGACAATTGGATTGGGCAAAGAATTGGCAGAAGATAAAATTCGTGTCAATGGAGTTCGTCCAGGGCTAATTTTCACCGACATCCATGCCCTGAGCGGTCAGCCAAACCGGATCGAAGATCTCGTAAGCGGGGTCCCGATGAAGAGAGGAGGACAACCGGCGGAGGTTGCTAATCTGATCATGTGGTTGCTTTCCGAAGAGGCTTCTTATATAACAGGAGCAAATATTGACGTCACTGGTGGCCGTTAACCACTTTTTTCAATCGGAATAGCTATCTTCAACGATTTAAGCAAATGCCCTGCTTATGAAAAGAGTCCTGATCGGCTTGCTGATATTTATTGCAGTGCTATTGATTGGCGGTGTCTACCTGCTATCAAGTACCGGAGTATTTCGAAAGATCGATAACCACTTTGAAGGAGAAGTTGTTAAAAAGATTAAAATTCCTGGAGCAGAAGATATCACTATTGATCAGGAAGGAGGCTTTGCCATTATCTCTTCTGATGACAGAGCATCAAGGAGAGCTGGCAATCTGAAACAGGGAGGTTTATACTACCTGGACCTGAAGTCAACCACCCTCGAGCCTCAACTATTAACCAGTGATTTCAAGATGCCATTCTACCCGCACGGCATATCCATTATCAGGTTAGATTCGGCACACCATAAAATTTACGCTATTAACCACGTGAAGAGCCGTCATTCAATTGAAGTTTTTCACTTGTACGGGGATAGTCTGGTCTCCACCGAGTCATTGACCAACGATTTAATGCGCAGTCCCAATGACTTGGTAGCCCTGGACGAAAAGAGATTCTTTTTTACCAACGACCATGGATACACCAAAGGAATCGGGAAGATTGCAGAAGAACAATTGGCCCTGGCAATATCTGACGTTGTATATTTTGACGGTAAGGACTATCGAATCGTGGCCGAAGGCATTGCCTATGCCAATGGCATCAATTACGACGCAGAAAAAAACTTGTTATTTGTAGCCTCTCCTCGTCATTTTCTAGTCAAAGTGTACAGCGTCGCAAGCAACGGAGATTTGGGATTTATCGAGGATATTAAATGCCAAACCGGTGTCGACAATATTGAGTTTGACAAAAGTGGAAAAATTTGGATTGGCTGTCATCCCAACTTGCTAGCTTTTATGACCTATGCCATTGGCCAGGAAGAAAAAGCTCCTTCGGAAATCATAACCATCGATTACGGCGGGAAGGGCGATTACGTTGTAGAGAGTATTTTTTTAGACGATGGCTCCTTGGTTTCCGCCTCGACCGTTGCTGCCGTTTTCAAGAATTGGATCCTGGTCGGTAATGTCATGGATGAACATTTTCTAGTCCTTTCAAAATAGATCGAAGTAACATGTACGCAAAGATATTGCTGCCTTTGATGGCAATAAGCTTTTGGCTTACAAGTAAATCTACAGCTCAGATAAGTACTGACACGCTTCTCATTGGCTATACTCAAGCTCCGCCTTTTATTGTAGAGGATGACCGTGGACTCCACGGCATTAGTATTTGGTTATGGGAAAAAGTCGCTGAAGACCTGGGCATCCATTACGCCTATCGGCGGATGAACTTCAAAAACCTCTTGGACTCTTTAAATACCGGCTCCATAGATCTAAGTATCAACCCGTTAACGGTTACCAGCGAGCGTAATAGGACCATGGATTTCACCCATTCTTTTTTTGTATCCAATTCAACGGTGGCAATTCAAAAGAGTAGTTCTATTCAAAGGTTAGGCTCCTTTGTTCGGTCCTTCTTTTCGGTCATATTCCTTCGGGGCATTTTACTGCTTTTGCTCATTATTGGATTCTTCGGCGTTTTGGCCTGGCTCCTAGAGCGAAAAAACAATCCGGAACATTTTCGTAATAGCTGGAAAGGAGTGTGGGATGGCCTTTGGTGGTCAGCAGTTACGATGACTACTGTCGGATACGGAGACAAAGCGCCCAAGAGTTCGGGAGGTAAGATCGTTGCCCTCATTTGGATGTTTGCCGCCATTATGTTCATTTCAGGATTTACAGCAAGCATCGCTTCTTCCCTTACGGTCAATCAAATGAAATGGGCTCCTAAAGAACTAAACGACTTTAAAGCCCAATCCGTGGGTAGTGTTCGCTCCTCGAGTGCTGTCGGATTTCTACGTGATCACTTCTTCAAAGACATCCACTCCTTCAATGATTTGCACATTGGTTTAGAGGCACTTAAGAATGGGAAAATCAAAGCATTTCTCTACGATGAACCCATCCTGAAATATCGGATCGCTGAGAAAGGAGAATTTAGTGACCTGGAAGTATTACCAATCAAATTCGACGTGCAATTCTATGCCTTCGCTTTTGCTCATGGCAGGGAACAGATACGTCGTAAGGTATCCCAAAAGATTCTGCAATACATTGAAGGCAATGATTGGAAACATCTGCTGGCAGAATACGATTTATCGCAACTGTAATTATTCCCAAAGTACAGAAATCGAAAAAAGTCATTTAACTTCCAAAGCTATTTTTCAAATATTTGAAACGAGCTAGTATTTTTGGCGAATACAAAGCTAGCCCCAGCCTTTTTCTACAATTCTCAAATACGATTGACAACAGTACGATATGAAGTTAATGCATTGGCTAGTATTGTTCACTTTGGTTTCCAAGTGGCTGTGCGCCCAGGAACGGACGGTGGGGGTTTTCGTTAACAGTCCTGGAACGGCAGATGGGTACACCTTATTTACTCCAGATAAAGGGACTTATCTCATCGATAACTGCGGGCGATTGATCAATAGTTGGGAAAGTCAATACGCAGCAGGGTTGTCTGCATATCTCTTACCGGGAGGAAGATTACTGAGGCCCGGGGCTATCCGAAGTGCATTCGAGGGCAATGGAATTGGAGGCAGGTTGGAAATCTTCGATTGGGAGGGCAACCTAGAATGGACTTATGATTATGCGAGTCCGGATTTTCACCAACACCACGATATAGAACCAATGCCAAATGGTCATATTCTAGTCATAGCTTGGGAAAGGAAAACCAGGGAAGAAGCGCTTGCTGCCGGTCGCAACCCCGCCCTGCTTGGCCCTGATGAAATCTGGCTAGAACACATCGTTGAGGTCGAACCCCTAGCTAATGATTCCGGGCGCGTGGTTTGGCGTTGGCACGTTTGGGATCACCTCATACAGGATTTTGACGACAATAAAGGCAATTTTGGCCCGGTCAGCATGCACCCGGAAAGGATAGACTTTAATTACGTGGGGCGAGGTGGATTTGGGGCCAATAAGGACTGGATGCATTTCAACGGTATCGATTACAATGAAGAACGGGACGAAATTCTCATCAGCTCCAGAATCTTCAATGAATTTTTCATCATTGACCATAGCACCACCATTGAGGAAGCTGCGGGAAATGCGGGAGGGCGATCAGGTAAAGGAGGTGGCCTCCTATACCGCTGGGGGAACCCCGAGACTTATCGACGCGGATCGGAAGCAGACCGTCAATTGTTTTTCCAGCACGATGCCCAGTGGATACCCAAAGGGTATTTAAACGAAGGAGCCATTACCGTATTCAATAATGGAGATGGTCGTTCAGCAGGTCAACCTTACTCAGCGGTCCATCGAATTGTACCACCAGTGGATTCTATGGGGGGCTACATTATTGCTGAAGAAGCTCCATATGATCCGACGTCCCCATCCTGGACCTACACAGCATCTCCACCAAATTCCTTTTATGCTCCCATCATGTCAGGTGCTCATCAACAGAAAAACGGTAATGTCTTAATTTGTGAAGCCGACAACGGCCGTTTTTTTGAAGTAGAACCGAACGGAGAAACGGTCTGGGAATATCTTAACCCGGTTGGTCTTCTCGGCCCGGTCAAGCAGGGAGATGGGGCAGGTTTCCGTTCCATTTTCAGAGCTACTAAGTACGCTGTTGAAGATCCGGCTTTTGAGGGTAAGCACATTACTCCGGGGCCCCTAATTGAACTCGATCCAATACTTGATTCCTGTGCACTGGGCTCTGAAGTAGCTACTGCCATCGACGATTATCAATGGAATGTCCATTTTCGCATTACCGGGAATCCAATTGTCAATGAATTGCTGATCGACAACGAACAACGAATACAAGTCCAAATCCAGGTTATGGATACAGCAGGGCAAAAAATGGATGCCCTCAAAAGCGCAGACCACTCCATTGTCATGAATAGCCAAAATTGGCCGCCGGGGCTGTATTTCATATTCATTTATGACCAGTACAGAAATCTAATTTTAACCGAACGAATAATAAAAGCTAATTGAATCCGTCTCACATGAAAAAAAGTCTACTTTTCCCATTTCCGGTCTTCTTGCTCATCACCAACCTTGTCTTTGCGCAAAATACGGTGGGTTTGTTGTCTTATGATCCACCTTCCTCATTCGATGGTTACAACCTTATTTATCCGCACAACCAGCCTAATGTTTATCTTTTGGACAATTGTGGAGAAGTCGCTCACATCTGGCAAGATGATGCAGATTTTCGGCCGGGAAACACAGCTTATCTACTGGAAGATGGTCGATTGGTAAAAACTAAAAGACTCGCTAATGTCATCGGAGACCCAATCTGGGCGGGTGGCGGTGGCGGGACCGTGGAAATTAGAGACTGGGACAACAACCTCGAATGGTCATTTACACTCAACGACACCCTTGCTCGGCTACATCATGACATTGAACCTCTGCCCAATGGAAATATTCTAATGATTGCATGGGAGGTAAAATCGAGAGCGGAGGCCATAGCAGCGGGTCGAGATTCCACTACCATGGACCGAGACGAAATATGGTCTGACTACCTCATTGAGGTCGATCCTACAACCAATGAAATCGTTTGGGAATGGCATGCCTGGGATCATCTGATCCAGGATTTCGATTCTACCAAGAGTAACTTTGGAGTAGTCAAAGATCATCCGGAGTTAATAGACATTAATTTTGATGACAACGGATTGGCGGATTGGCTCCATTCGAATTCAATTGATTACAATCCCGATTTGGGACAAATCCTTCTTTCTGTCCCCTTTTTCGATGAAATCTGGGTCATCGACCGTACCACTACCACCGCAGAAGCTGCCAGTCATTTTGGCGGATTGAGCAATCGAGGGGGTGACCTCATGTATCGCTGGGGTAACCCGCAAGCTTATCAAAACGGCAGCTCGGAAGACCAGCAGCTTTTCAATAACCACGACGTGAATTGGATCCTGGACTTCATAGAGCCTTCCCATCCACAATTTGGAAAAATCTCCATTTTTAACAACCAGGCTGGTCCGGATTTCTCTACCGTAAACATCCTAAATGCTCCCTGGGACATGTATTCTTGGACATATCCACTGGAAAACGACGCTGTTTGGGGTCCGAATAATTTTGAGGCTACGATCACTCATCCCGAACCAACTGCCCTTTTCTCTACTGGCCTTTCAAGTGCTCAGTTCCTGCCCAATGGTAATGTATTGATTTGTTCGGGCAGATTTGGTTATAGCTTTGAACTAACCCCCGAAAACAGGATTGCATGGGAATATGTGACGCCACTTCGCGGAGGACAACCAGTGATGCAAGGCGACACCTTACAAATAAACGATAATCTGACTTTTCGAATGCGGCGGTATCCTACGAATTTTGGAGCTTTCGATGGACGAGACCTCTCTTCAAAGGGGTGGATTGAACAGGAACCGGATTCCACTTTCTGCAACTTGATTCTACCGGTAGATGACTTAATGAAACGCTACTTTCTGAAAGTATTTCCAAATCCCAGTGCCAATCAGCTGACCATAGAATGGCAGGGTGGCCGTTACGCAACCATAGAACTCTTTAATTTGACGGGCCAAAGAATGGCGGCTTTTCGAGCGACCGGTGGTCGAAAATACATCGATACCTCAACATGGCCCGAGGGAATATACTTTATCAGGATTGGAGGAATAGAGATAGAGAAACTAGTGATATCAAGATAGGATGATTTCCAAATTTAGATGACTCCTATCGTCGCTAAATGGGCGATTTGGGCTTGGCTGTATCCCAGCGACATCAATATCTCAATGGTATGTTCCCCTACTATCGGAGCTCGGCTATTAACTTCGATTTTAGTTCTTGAAAGCGTAAATGGAGTATTGGAGATTGGAGGAGTAGTCTTAGTCCCAGGAAATTCAATCCGCTTTAAATGTCCCAGTTCCCTGACCGTGGAATGGTCTAGTGCTTCTTGATAAGAGAGAACCGGTCCTGCAGGAATCCTTGCCTCTTCCAATTCCAGTAGAGCCTCCGAATTCGTGCGCTCAAGGCACCATTCTGCCATTCGTTGACAAAGCAAGTCTCTATTTTCTCCTCGACTAGTATCATCCTGAAAACGAGGATCAGACAACCAGGATTCTTCGCCGATCAATCGGATCCACCTCTTGAAAATGTAAGGTCCCACCACCTGTACAACTACGTGCCCATCTTTTGTTTTGAAAAGGTCGGCAGGACCGACCACCTGACTTCTGTTGCCGGTTGGCACTCTATCGTTCTGCAATAGCGCTTGTTCTATCAACATATTATTGGATAGAGTCAAGGCCGTAGCGAGTAGAGAGGTCTCCACAATTTGGCCCTCTCCAGTACGTTCGCGTACCATAAGTGCAGCAAGCGTTCCTAGAGCCGCCGATAATGCCGTTGAAAAATCTACGTAATTGACGGCAGCCCGGACCGGTTGACCTGGTCGGCCAGAAAAAAAATTAGCCCCACTCATAGCCTGCGCCATTCCGTCAAAACCAATTCGATTAGCAAAAGCCCCTTTCGTGCCGAAAGCCGTGTTCGTCGTTAAGATAATATCGGATTTTATCGCTTTCAAAGTTTCATAATCCAGCCCAAGAACTCTTAGCGTTTTATCGGGCATATTAGCGATGATTACATCTGCTGTTTCGACCAAATGCCTGACAATCCTCTTGCCCTCGGTACTAGCAATGTCCAGGGTCATTCCTTTTTTATGGACGTTTACTTGCAAATACATGCCTCCATCTCCGGTCTCCGTAACGGGCATAATAAAGCGATCTTCACTACCGCCGGGACGTTCGATACGGATAACCTCTGCCCCCATCTGTCCAAGCAAAGACGCACAATATGGCCCTGCTATGTAACGACCAAAATCAAGTACGCGAATTCCTTTCAACAATGCATTCATAAATTGAAGGTAGGAAAAACGTAAAAAAAGAGGGCCGTTTTTGGAAGAAATGATATTTTCGTGAACATTGGCTTAATAGCGTATTGGCCAACTCGTTTCCATATGAGCATGGAGATCTATTTGCAAAATCGTTCAACCAATTACTTTGGAAAAGACCATCTCCTTCAAATCAAACCAGGTATTCTATAAATCTGCGGGTAGCGGCGATCCAATTATTTGGATCCACGGAGGGGGAGTAGATCATGCTATGTGGCAAAAACAACTGGAGTACTTTGCAAAAACACACCAGGTAGTCGCCTATGATCTGAGAGGCCATGGTCGTTCCACTTATTCTGATAATTCGGAACCCGATATCCGTGACTTGGAGGTTTTGCTCGATAGCTTGGACATTGAAAATGCACACTTAGTTGGTTTATCTCTGGGGGCCATCATGGCCATTGATTTTACGCTTGCATTTCCCAACCGAGTTAGGAAACTAGTTTTATTATCACCCGGTTTGATTGGTGTACAGGAAAAAGAAAAAAGCTACCTGGATGCAGTCGGGGCCATCGGCGTTGCATTGCAGAACAATGAAAAAGAGAAAGCAATTCAAGCAATTGTGGCTATGACATTCTCCCCAGAATTACGTACAACCAGGTCCCCCAAAGATCCCATGATCAATTATGTAGTGGAGACCGCGACCAACTATATTGAAAAGGAAAACTACAAACGCTTGCCACAAATTATGGAGCCCAATCCACTTTCACGCTTGAGCACAATAACACATCCAACATTACTAATCCACGGTGGCAAAGACCTAGAATACATGCAAACAAATGTGGCGGTATTAAAGGATAGTATCCCTGGCGCCTCGGCGATTGAATATCCAAACGCGAGTCATTTGCTCAACTGGGAAATGGCAATGGACCTCAACCGGGACATCATGGAATTCCTTTCAAATTAAAGCAAAGTTGCCCTTCTTAGATATTAATGCTCTCTAATGTTTCCTTCCTGGGCTACAAAGCCGTTTTCTCAGTTCATTCTTTTCGCAAGAACCTAGCAAGAAGGACAATTGGATGTACCGCCTTCTTCCCTACCCCATCTTCAATTTGATGGCGGCAAGATACACCTGCTGCCGCAACAAGGGTAGTATCTGGTTCCTCCCTTAACATGGGAAACAATACTTCCTCTCCGCAAGCCAGCGAAATATCGTAATGCCCTTTCTCATAGCCAAAGGCTCCCGCCATACCACAACAACCACTAGGTATTTCCACTACAGTAGCGTTGGGAATCAAACTGAGCAAACGTTGAGTTTGCAAAGTATCGCCTAGGGCCTTTTGATAACAATGCCCGTGAAAGAGGATTTTCAGTGGTTTTGGTGGCTCTTGAAAGGTTAGATGAAGACGCTGTTTCTGAAATAAGTCCATTAAAAAGTCTTCAATGAAAAACGATTGTTTTGCTACTTTTTTAGAACCTTCACCCGGCAAAAGATCTTGATATTCGTCTTTGAAGGCAGCTATGCAACTGGGTTCTAACCCGACTATCGGCACCCCCCGTTCCACAAACGGTAACAGCAAGTTTATGTTATGAGCGGCATGGATTTTGGCTTGGCTCAGTAAACCCTTAGAAATCATTGGTCGGCCACAACACCGGCGATTTTTAATGAGGTGGACTTTTAACCCTACTGCCTCCAAAACGCGTACCGCTGCAATGCCGATCTCAGGTTGGTTAAAGGTCAAATATGTATCGTCCCACAAAACCACCTCTCCTACTGGTGTTTCCTTTGGAGAAGCGTGACCTGCATACCATCGCTGGAAGTTCACAGCATGTAGAATGGGAAGTCTACGGCGACGGTCAATGCCCGTCAACATTTCCAGTGTTTTTCTGAATACAGGACTATTGAAGAGAAGGTTTGTGATTGGGCGAAAAACTCTTCCCCACCGGTTAAGCAAATGGATATTGGCAAAGATTCTATTTTTTAGAGGGATGCCATGTTTGGCTTGATATTGTGCCAGATATTCATACTTCAACTTAGCCATGTCTACCACCGAAGGGCATTCGTTTTTGCAAGCCTTACATTCCAAACATAGATCCAGCGTCTCATACAATGATGGATCGGATAGTCCATCTGGAAGATTCCCTTTAATTGCTTCTCGTAAAGCATTGGCCCGGCCCCTGGTAGAATGACGCTCATCCCGAGTGACCCGATATGAGGGACACATTACACCATTGCCATCCTTCCGGCAAAACCCGGCGCCATTACACATTTCCACCAAACCATTAAAACCACCATCTGCCGTAAAATCTAAGAAAGTCTTATCGGGCGAAAAAGGAGTACTAAATCCTGGATAAACCCGCATTAATGAAGTGTCCCAAGGTAATGGAGCGTCTATGATTTTTCCGGGGTTCATTATATTCTCAGGATCGAACAACTCCTTGACTTTACGAAAAGCTCCATTGAGTCTTGGGCCGTACAATTGTTCATTGAAATAACTTTTGGCAATTCCTTCTCCATGCTCCCCACTGGTAGTCCCATTGCGTTTAATGGCCGCGTTGGCGATGGCCTTTCCTAGACGTTCCATCATTTCAATGCCATTTTCTTCCTTTCGATTCAAAATTGGATTGACATGAATACAACCAGCAGAGGCATGACCCACAAAGGCAGCTTCAACTCCTTCCTCAGCAAATAACGTTCTCAGCTCCCGAATAAAACTTCCCAATTCTTCGATCGGAACAGTACCATCATCCGCAAAAGACAGCGGCCTTTCATCACCTCTTTTGCTCATCAATAAGGCGAATGTTGCTTTGCGGGTATTCCACACAGCATTGACGCGATCCGGAGTATCGCATACGACAATCTCTCCATCGTGTCCTTGCGTTTTCAAACAAGTTTTCAAGTTCTCCAGTCCAATTTCGAGTTCTTGCGGTCTATCGGAAGCATATTCAACGATCAAAACTGCTTCTGGGTCTCCATTGATAAAGGTGCTCTGAATTTTGCCAAAGATTGGATTCTTGCTGGTGAGTTGAATAAAATACCGATCGGTAAATTCGATGGCACTTGGATTGGTTTTAAGAATATCAGTAACGCTTTCACAAGCTTCTTGCAAGTCATCAAAATGAACCAATGCCAGCCAGGTATAAGTGGGCACCGATACGCTTTTTAATTGAATCTTGGTTAAAGTACCAAGCGTTCCTTCACTTCCAACTAAGAGGGACGCCAGGTTCAAACTTCCATCCCTTTGGTAGGTTCGCAATAAATAGTGCAGGTTGTAACCAGCTACATTGCGCCAGGTATTGGGATATCCGGTTAAGATATCTTGTTTATATTCGTTTAGAATGGCAATGATGCCTTTGTACAACTTTGCTGCAAAAGTATCACTTTGGCAAATTCGCTTGACCTCCGAAGCCGTTTTCTTATTCAGCAATAATCGCTCTCCATTGGCAAAGATGCTCTCCACTGCCGTCACATTATCGGCCATCATTCCGTAACGGATCGAGTGAGTACCGGTTGAATTATTAGCGGTCATTCCGCCAATCGTAGCAATTGCACTAGAGGAGGGATCAGGGCCAATTTGTTGGGAGAAGGGCGCCAAAAATTCATTGAGCTTTCCCCGGCTGATACCAGGTTGAACTTCTATGTGATGAAGCTCCTCGTCAAACCTCAATATATCATTCAGGTACTTCGAATAATCAATGATCAAACCCGTACCAACGGTCTGCCCCGACAAACTGGTTCCACCACCACGAGACACCAAAGGAATCCCGTATTTCGCACAGCAATCAACCGCAAACTTAACATCATCAATTGACTTGGGACAAAGCACGGCGGTTGGGAGCATCTGATAATCCGAAGCATCCGTGCTGTAAATTTGCCGGTAGATGTTCTCAGTGTGCAAATCTCCTTTTACCTGAGTGCCGAGTTCGGCGAGAAAATTAGTTGTAGATACTTCCATGATTCTTAAACCCTTATTCATCCATCATAGCAACCACTCTTGCGGGAGCAGCCGAAGCTCCTACAATTTTTAGTGGAAAAACAGCAACTTTAAACCCGATCAAAGGCAAGGCATCCAAATTGGTCAGCTGTTCGATATGGCAATATTCCTTATCTTTTCCTACCAAATGAGCTTCCCAGAAGAGCTCAGAATTGCCAGTCTCTTTTGCCTTTTCAATTAAAAAAGGCAAAGGTAAATCCCATCCCCAGGAGTCGATGCCCATGACTTTAATACCTTGATCAATGAGCCACTCGGTGGCCTCTGCACTCATTCCGGTTCCTTTCTTGTGAAAATCTTTCGTCCCCATGAATCGATCTCTACCCGTTTTAACGAGTACAATCATACCGGGCCTTACGTGCAAGTTCTCTTGCTTTAGGAAAGTTTGAATGTCTTGAACTGTAATCGGATCAAAATCGGCCTTGTGTTTCATATCGATGACCATTCCTTCCCCAAAACACCATTCCAGTGGCACTTGGTCGATTGTTTTGGCGGGTTTTCCTCCACAGGTAGGTGCATAATGCCAAGGTGCATCAATGTGAGTAGTGGAATGCACCCCCATTTTTTTGATCGTATCGTCGGCCCAACCGACAAAACCTTGAGGAAAAAGTCGAAAGGGAAGACCAAGCGCCCTGATGAGCCATTTCGCCTTGGCGTGCGGTTTGTGCTTGATCTTCACTTTCATGAACCATGGATCATCAGCATTGTACTGAATAGGCTTCGATAGATCTATTATTTTCATAGCTGGTTCTGTCATTTTGCTGATCAAAAATAACAAAAACCAGCTTAGTGTTTTCTTCTCGAAACCAAAGCTCGGTCGGTTGGCAAAAGCAACCTAAAGCGTACCTCTCAACTCTTGTTCGCGTTCTAAAGCTTCGAACAAGGCTTTGAAGTTGCCCTTACCAAAAGATTGCGCACCTTTTCGTTGAATAATTTCGAAAAACATGGTCGGCCGGGCCTGTACCGTCTTTGTAAAAATCTGCAATAGATATCCTTCTTCATCCCGGTCGACTAAAATACCTAAGTCCCGTAGACTATCAATGTCCTCATCGATTTTTCCAACCCGTTTTTCCAAAACGTCATAATAGGTTGCAGGCACCTGAAGGAATTCCACACCTCGATTTCGTAAATCGGTCACTGTTGCTACAATATCATCGGTAGCGACCGCAATGTGTTGAACACCTTCCCCTTCATAAAATTCAAGATATTCTTCTACTTGCGATTTTTTCAATCCAGGAGCGGGTTCATTGATGGGGAATTTAATTCGGCCGTTTCCATTACTCATCACTTTACTCATCAGAGCAGTGTATTCCGTAGAAATATCCTTGTCATCAAAAGATAAGATATTGACGAAACCCATTACCTTTTCATAAAAATCTACCCAGTAGTCCATGCGTCCAAGATCTACATTACCTACCATGTGATCAACATACTTCAGACCGGTTGCAGTCGGATTATAATGGCTTTCCCATTTCTTGAAACCAGGCAGAAAAACACCATCATAATCCCTTCTCTCTATAAAGATATGCACGACTTCGCCGTAGGTATGAATTCCGGAACGCACTACCTTCCCATATTCATCTAGTTCCATAACCGGTTCCAAAAATGGTTCCGCCCCTCTCTTGACTGCTTCATGATAAGCATAAGTAGCGTCGTCAACCCACAAAGCGACTACTTTCACCCCGTCACCATGCTTATCGATATGTTTTCCGATCATCGTTCCACTCCTAAGCGGAGAGGTTAAAACCAATCTGATCTTATCTTGTACAACAACGTAAGACTCCCGATCGGTCAAACCAGTTTCCAGGCCGGCGTAAGCTAGCGACTGGAAGCCAAAGGCAGTTTTATAATAATGAGCGGCTTGCTTCGCATTGCTAACGTACAATTCGATATAATCAGTACCATTAATAGGCATGAAATCTGCCGCCTGATCAAAGATTTTTGGAATAGCTACAATGGTATTTGGCATAACTTTGGTTTATTTAGTTGCAACAATAATAGTTGTCAAGACAAATTTATGGAAATTAATTTGTCATTGCAATAGTTATTGCAGCAATAGAAGTGAATTAATGGGAAAATGGAGAAGGAAGCGTATCTTCCTTCTCCATTTCGAGGTAAGCAAATAGGGTTTACATTTCGTTGGTGTCTGATAAACTTAAGGAACAAAAATCACGACGTTAGAGACCAACGCCAAAAAAAGGGACTATGAAAGGCATTCCGGTTCGAACTATCCCGCAAATCATTAAATCGTGCCAGCTTTAGAACGATGGCAGAAATATAAATGGTTGAAAAACTGGTAGCGGCTATGATGATCGGAGAAGCCCTTTTGTGGCCTAGATGATCTTTATTATGTTTGGCGTTCGAAGTCGAAGAGTCAAGATAAGGAATACAACTTTATTGTTCTAAGAATGCGAAAATCCGCTGAAATACCACAGATCAGTTTCTTAAACGCGCAACAAAAGCGTTTTGAATTTGAACTAATTTCTATTGAGGAAGCTCTTAGCGGAAGGGGACGGAGCGGTCACAGTCCCTTTAGACCACATCGGATTGCCTTCTACGCTATTTTGTTCGTAACCAAGGGTCGAGGTCATCATTTCATTGATTTTGAGAAATTCAGTTTTCGGAAGGGCAGTATTATTTTCTTGAGTAAAGAGCAGGTGCATGCATTCGAAAAGAATTCCAGGATGGAAGCATTCATATTATTGTTTACCGAAAAATTTCTGGAGAGAAGCAGCCTCGGTTCCCATTTGATGCAGCAAATGAGTATCTACAATTATCATCTTTATGCCCCGGTCATGCATTTGAAAAAAGAGAATTTCGACAAATTCGCGGAATTGATCTATCGGATGAAAGAGGAGTATGAAACCGCGGACGACTTTGCGACGGAAGAAATCATCCAGTCTACACTCAAGATTTTTCTATTTCAAGCAGAGCGTATCCGAAAACGAAAATTAAAAACACAGTCACGGTCCTATTACCAGGAGGAATTTTCTAGCTTTCAACGTCTGTTAAAAAAACAAATGGTCTCCAATCGGCAAGTGCACTTTTATGCCCGTGAATTGGGTTTTTCCACAAAGAAGTTGAATCGAATTACTCAGGAAATTGTAAAAATGCCAGCAAAAAATTACATCAATGAGACTTTAATTCTAGAAATAAAGCGCCTGCTCATGAATACCAATTTGAGCATTAAGGAAATTGCTTATATGACTGGTTTTGAAGCGCCCACTAACTTCGTAAAATTTTTTAAAAAATATGCTGAAATTACGCCAGCAGAATTCAGAAAACGCTTCTGAGCCAGCAAAAATGAGCTTTCTAAAAAGCTCGGATCACGTCTCATTTTTACCCAAGATCGGTATTTACTTCCCAGGAAATTAATTTTTCAGAAAAGAAATTTCTTTACCAAATAAAATTCTAAATCCTGCAGCGATAGCCATTATTTAGGACCACATGTTGGTATTGGGTCAATTTCTCTACCTCATTCTGGCTGATTATTAAAATTTGATTGGTTAAAAAGCAGAGACAAATGTCCCATTTTGACCATTTATTGTCTTTTACTGACCTGTATGTGGCAACAATTTCCGATCATATTTGTCTCAACAATTCTACAGAAAACATTAATCCATGAATTTATCCAAAAAATACCATCGTTTTAGTCAGAGAATGTTGTTGCTTCTTGGGATTTGCTTCCCGGGCCTGGTACTTGCAAATTCCCATGATCCCAACATCGGTGATCAGACCAGCATTTTTGATCTAATGCATTACCAGGAGGTACTGGAACTCACACTTGAGACGGATGTGGAGACTTTGAAAGCCGAACGTTTGAGTGATGAGTATCAAAAAGCGAACATTTTTTTCAAAGATCAATTTGGGAAAGAGCAATCTTGGAACATGAAGGTGAAACTGCGTGGGGCTTACCGAAGAATTCACTGTAGCGAACTCCCACCTTTAAAATGGAAATTCAAAAAAGACGACCTGAAAGAGGCAGGACTGGCAGACTTCAACGATCTCAAAATGGTCCCTTTCTGTATTTCTGAAATTGATGAAGCAGAACAAGTCCTTAAAAAAGAATACCTGGCTTATAAGCTATATAATGCTCTGACTCCAATAAGTTTTCGTGTTCAACTCTTGAAAATTACTTATCGAGATGTTGGTACACAAGAGGAAATGGAGCAGTGGGCCTTCCTCATTGAGGATTTGGCTCAGTTGAGGTCTCGGTTCAATGCTGAAAATTGTGAAAATTGCTTTGGCAGAACTGCAGTTGATTTTCATCAGGAAGATCTTGACCGAGTAGCTGTTTTCCAGTATATGATCGGCAATTCCGATTGGAGTCTGACAACGGCCAAGAACATTAAATTGTTGATCATCAATGATAAATTGACACCCGTGCCGTATGACTTTGATTTTGCTGGAATGGTAAACGCCCCTTATGCCCTCCCAAATCCAAACTATGGATTGAGAAAGATTACGGATCGAGCCTACATTGGATTCACTGCTCCAAATGAATTGAAACCAACACTAAAATTCTACAAGGAGAAAAAGTCGGAATTAGACCAAATAGTAAAGGACATGAAAATCCTAAGTAAAAAGAGCCGCTCTGAAATAAGAAGTTACCTGTTTTCTTTCTACTCCAAAATGAAAGAAATCAAGATCACCGAAGAGTTACCCGCCAGGAAATATGAAGTTTCCCAGGAGAAATAAAAAAAAGATTAACTAAGTTTGGTCAGACCCTTCATTCACCTTTGAGTGGAGGGTCCTTTCTTCAGATATTCCTCAACAGCTTTCCTGCCTCCTCCAATAAGTCTTCGGTCTTGGCAAAACATAAGCGAATCATTTTCTCATCCTTTCGGCTCGTATAGAAAACAGAAACGGGAATGGCGGCCACTCCTATTTCCGTAGTCATCCACTTCGCAAATTCCGTGTCCGGCATATCGCTGATATGACCGTATTCAAACAGCTGAAAATAGGTGCCTTCCGAGTCCAATGGCTTCAGGCGGGAGCCCTTCATTGCTTCACCAAAAAAATCGCGCTTTTGCTGGTAAAAATTAGGGAGAGATAGATAAAACTCGGGCTCCTTTAAGAAATCTGCGATACCGTATTGAACAAAAGAATTGACGGTAAAAACATTAAACTGATGTACTTTTCTAAATTCTTTCATCAGGTATTCGGGTGCCACACAGTAACCAACCTTCCAACCGGTGTTGTGAAAGGTCTTACCAAAACTATAAACGGCAATGCCTCGCTTAAACAATTCGGGGTAGCGTAAAATACTTTGATGATCCTTGCCATCATAGACAAGATGTTCATATACTTCATCACTTAAAACTAAGATCTCCGTGTCACGTGTGATCCTGTCCAAAGCCTGTAAATCCTCTTCTTTCAAAGTCTTCCCAATTGGGTTTTGGGGAGTGTTGATGATGATCATTCGCGTTTTAGGAGTAATCAGTTCTTGGATTTCATCCCAATTAATCTGGTAGTCAGGTGCGCTGAGTTCGTACGCGACTGGAACTCCTTCAACTACCTCGATGCCCGGAGCATAACAATCGTATGCGGGCTCGATCAATATGACCTCATCCCCTTTCCTGATGAAGGCCGTAATTGCCGTAAAGATGCCTTGTGTTGCACCCGCCACAACCGTAACTTCATTTCCAGGGTCGACTTCGAGGTCGTACAAATTCTTCACTTTTACAGCTAATTCTTCACGTAGGACTCCTACTCCAGCCATCGGGCAATACTGGTTCATTCCCTTTTGCAAATAATGATTTACTAGATCCTTGAGTCGTTGTGGGCAATCCCAATTAGGAAAGCCTTGAGAAAGATTGATGGCATTGTGTTCGTTAGCAAGAGCGGACATGACCGTAAAAATGGTCGTTCCAACGTTGGGCAGCTTGGAATGGATCTTCATCTTTAAGAAAGATTTTTTTCTGGGCGAATATAGTACTAAATTTCAAGACCCTATTCCCATTGAATTTTGCCGATCTTCCAATTTCCTGCCAGCCAGGCAGTATTGATCGAAGAGCCAAAACGAAGGGTATAGTAACTTTCTTCGCTCAATGAATGCCAATTTTGGCCTCCGTCATTTGAATAGGCAATCCCGGGAATACCAACTGCCATAATTTCTTGGCCTTTCCCCCCCGGCACATATTGCACACACGAACGAAAGCCGGGGTATTTCCCATCGGAAATGAGTGACCAATTCTGCCCCCCATCTGTTGTTACTGCCTTATTTTGAAAAAACCGCTCTTTATCTTCCCAATCCCCTCCGAATACAATCCCCGTTTTCTCATCCCAAAAGTCTACAGTAAAAATGCCGGTCATCGCACCTCCTTGTACAACGGGGGTTTCGAACACGGACCAAGATCTACCTCGATCAATAGAATAAAACACACGAGATTGTTCTCCTCCACTCACCATCCATGCCTTGTCTCCTGATACAGCAACGTTGGAATTAGAAGCTGCGAAAGCCGCTTCTCCCTCAATCGTCGAGGGCAACTTCGAACAGGGAACTTTATTCCAACTAACTCCTCCATCACGTGTAATGATCACGGACATACAACCATCAGTCGGATCTCCAATAGCAATACCCTCTTTTTCATCCCAAAAGGCCATAGCATCATAGAAAGCGCTGGGGTGATCCTCCCGATAAACGATTTGCCAGTTGGCACCTTTGTCGGTAGATCGATAAAGTAAGGCCGGCGAACCAATACTCAGTAGAAATACAGCCTGCTTGGTTACCGCAATGGAACGAAAATGCGGCACCAAGGTATCTTCTCGAATAACGTTATTTGTCCAAGTGCCGCCACCGTCTTCAGTGTAACCATAATGGCCACCTGATCCGGCAAACCAAACCGTTTGATCATCAACTACCTCTAAAGCTCTCACACTGGCTGCAACATAAAACGAGTCAACTTGCTGAATAACCGGTATGGCAGCGTGTTTCGTTTGCTGTCGATTCTGGCAACTAGCCAGAGACAATACCATCAATAGCACCGCCCATAATTGCAGGTAATTACTGTACTTCATACGCTGGTTTGAATTCTTTTCAAAGCAAGTCGACTGATGGTTTCACCAATAGACAAAGAAGAGGTTGCAGCCGGAGAAGGTGCATTGCATACGTTGATAACCGATGGGCTTTCCAAAATCAAAAAGTCGTCGATCAATTGCCCGTCTTTGTTCAATGCTTGGGCCCGAACCCCAGCACCTCCCCGCTCTAAGTCGTCGTACTCAACTTGTGGGATCAGATGCTGCAATGCTTTGACGAAGGCTCTCTTTGAGAAGGAGCGATACATTTCTCCCATTCCATCCCTCCAATATTTAGCAGCCAATTTCTGAAAGCCTCGGTAACCAAGCGTTTCCAATAATTCCGGCAGGTAAACATCCCAGCGACTGTAGCCTTCGCGCCGAAAAGCCAATACTGCGTTGGGTCCTGCTTCAATTCCTCCTTTGATCATGCGCGTATAGTGAACCCCCAGAAATGGGAAATCAGGATTTGGTACGGGGTAGATGAGGTGATTGACCAAATGTTGCTTTTCTTTGGTCAGTTCATAATACTCTCCCCGAAAAGGAACAATCTTGAAATTTGTCCGCTGACCAGTCATTTGGGCTATCTTATCAGCATATAGCCCAGCGCAGTTGATCAATAATTTAGTAGGCCAATCACCGGATTCGGTTTCCAGCACCAGGTGTTCTCCTTGCTTTTTCAAGCCTCTGAGTTTGCTCCGCAACTTCAGTACACCTCCTTTTTCCTGAAATAGCTCTGCTAGTTTTGCCGCCACATCTTTGTAATCAATGATCCCGGATTGTGGGACCATAATGGCTTCTACAACATTCACATTGGGTTCTATTTCACGCGTCTCCTCGGGACCGATCTTGCGGATCCCTTTTAGACCATTTTGCAGACCTTTATTTAAGATGATGTCCAATTGTGGTCGCTCACTTTCATTGGTCGCTACAATCACCTTTCCGCACAATTCATACTGAATATTGTGACGCTCGGCGAAAGCCAGCAGTTTTTCATATCCCGCCCGACAATTCTTCGCTTTCAGGCTTCCGGGTTTGTAATAAATGCCCGAGTGGATTACGCCACTATTATGCCCCGTCTGATGCTGGGCAATCCCGTCTTCTTTTTCGGTGATCACAATGTTGAGGCTGGGGTTGCTCTGGATTAATTGGTACCCGGTGGCAAGCCCGACAATTCCGGCGCCAACGATAGTGATGTCAACAGATTTTGTCATATTATGGGTTTATTTCAACTTTCTGAGAATTTAATGCCCGCTCGAAGAAAAATGAACCGTAACGATCGAAGTCTTGAGCATCTCCGGTAGTGTGAAAATCTAAACAGGCTGCTTTTCGACAACGGACATCAATTTCCGGATGTCTTGACAGGTAATCTTTTAGGCTTTCCGCTACGATATCCCCTTGGGCAATGACCTTGATTCCATTGGGAATAAATAATCGGATGATTGGCAACAAGAGTGGATAATGCGTACACCCCAATAATATGGTATCAATGTCATCCGATTGGGCAAATAAATGCGTCAAATTCTTCTCCACGAAATAGGCTGCTCCCGCTCCTTCTAATTCTCCATTTTCAACCAAAGGCGTCCACATCGGGCAAGCCTCTTGAAACACCTCAATATCCGGAAACAGTTTGTGAATCTCCATCACATAGGACTCAGAACTAATCGTACCGGTGGTTCCAAGTATGCCCACGTGTCCGGTCTTCGAGTAGTTGCCAATTACTTCAACTGTAGGTCGGATGACTCCTAAAACTCTTTTTGTCGGATCAATCTTTGGTAAATCCAGTTGTTGAATATTACGTAAAGCCTTCGCCGAGGCAGTATTGCAAGCCAGTATGATCAAATGACAACCTTGTCCAAACAGATAGTGGACACATTGCAGAGTGTATTGATAAATTGTTTCAAAAGATCGCACTCCATAGGGTGACCTTGCATTGTCACCTAAATATAAAAAGTCATATTCAGGTAAAGTTTCTACGATCTTTTTCAATACCGTTAAGCCGCCATATCCGCTGTCGAATATTCCGATGGGGCCTTGACTCATATCCGTTGATCATTAAGAATCCCTTCCTTCTCCATCCTATTAGATTTTGTTCAAATATAAAAATATTTGCCAAGTATATTATTCTTAGATCTCAGTCCTCCTCTGCTCAGTAATGGGTAGTATTTATTTACTATATTTATTATATTTGTTCGCACTAACATTTGTTTACAACAGATATTTAAAAACACAGTTATGGATAAGCCCAAAGTAGCTGGTACCCAGCCGACAGCGATTGAATTAGAAGCCGGCAAAACCTACGCCTGGTGTTCTTGTGGAGAATCTTCTAATCAACCCTTTTGCGATGGGTCGCACAAACCGACCCCCTATAAACCACTTGTTTTTAAAGCGGAAGAGACCAAGACAGCATACCTGTGTATGTGCAAGCAAACCGGGAACCCCGGCTTCTGCGATGGTTCCCATGCCAAGTTATAGATGGGGCAATTCCCTGTTCCGGAGTTAAATCGTCATTTCTATGCAATAATTCCCATATAGATATTTTTCCTATCTATTTTGGTTAGGTGAGACTACATTAAATTTTAAATTTGCGATCGTTTTTCCTAACCAAAAGGAACTAGTTATGTCTGTATCTGAATTGAAGAATCTTCAACCGGCGGCGCTTGTGGAGAAAACCATTGTTATGGGGCAAGGCCAATTGAGTAGTACCGGTGCACTGGTCATCAAAACTGGAAAATTTACTGGGCGGTCTCCAAAGGACCGCTTTATTGTAAAAGACGATCTGACGAAGGATCGAATTGATTGGGGCGAGATCAATATCCCCACAGATCTTACAACTTACCAAGAGTTATACAAAAAGATCATAACTTATTCCGAGGGCTTGAAGCAAATTTTTGTCAGAGATGCTTATGCCTGTGCCAATCCGAATTATCGTCTCAATATCCGGGTTTTCACGGAGTATCCTTGGCAAAACCTCTTTGCCTACAATATGTTCCTACGTCCAAGTGAAAATGATTTGACCAACTTTTCTCCCGACTGGCAGGTATATGCCTTTCCAGGGGTGAATGCCAATCCCAATGTACATGGCACGAGACAGGAAAATTTTTCGATCATCAATTTCTCGGATAAGAAGATCATCATCGGCGGTACAGCCTACACCGGTGAGATTAAAAAGGGCATCTTCTCAGTTTTAAACTACATTCTGCCGCTAGCGAATAAAGTACTGCCAATGCACTGCTCCGCCAATGTTGGTTCGGGAGGTGACACAGCACTTTTTTTCGGTCTTTCCGGAACTGGCAAAACCACCTTATCCAATGATCCGGACCGTCGTTTGATCGGTGATGATGAACACGGCTGGTCTAAAGAAAGTGTCTTCAACTTCGAAGGTGGTTGTTATGCCAAAACCATCGATCTGTCGGCCACCAAAGAGCCACAAATCTACAAGGCTATCAAATTTGGAGCGCTACTCGAAAATGTCGGTTTTGCTGAGGATGGATGCACAGTTGATTACGAAGATGTTGCGCTTACGCAAAACACAAGGGTCAGCTATCCCATCTATCACATTGACAACATCATGTATAATTCGAGAGGAGATTTACCTCACAATATATTCTTTTTAACCTGTGACGCATTTGGAATACTACCTCCAATATCCAAGTTGACGATCGAACAGGCGATGTATCACTTCATTAGCGGCTATACAGCCAAAATCGCAGGTACCGAAGAGGGCATCAATGAACCCGAAGCTACTTTCTCTGCCTGCTTTGGGGCCCCATTCCTTCCGCTTCATCCAACAGTATACGCCGAATTACTGGGAAAGAAAATCAGACTTGGCAGTCGCTCCGGCGATGGTAAGATTAACGTTTGGTTGGTCAATACCGGTTGGACGGGCGGAGCCTATGGAGAAGGATCACGGATTGAACTTTCATTCACACGAGCCATGATTAAATCCGCGTTAAATGGCATGCTCAACAAAGTAGAATATCGCCAGCATCCCATCTTCAATTTGGCTGTCCCAAAGAAATGTCCAGATGTGCCTAATGCTATTTTGAACCCCAGAGATACCTGGCGAAATGAAGAAGAATATGACCAAATGGCCATCAAGCTAGCCCAATTGTTCATCAAGAATTTTGAAAGGTATGCCGACCGGGCTAGCAAGGATACTTTGGATGCAGGTCCCCAATTAGCCTAACAACATTGTCATTAAGCGGGTGATCAAATTAACTTATAATTTTCTCTGGACTCTTTTTCCGCTGGCCTGCGTTCTTCCTTAGTCATTTAGCTACGGCTATACTCCTTCGGTCGGGCCTGGGCCAGCAAAAAAATAGCCTCACATAAATTTTGCAATTCAATTTAATCACCCGCTTAAGCAGTCGACAATTCATCTGAAAATTAAGCAAGACTATGCTTATCTTGAGGCATTTTTAGGCTAATAGAAGGTTTTCATGGGTCGCTTTCTTTTCTTCACATTATGTTTTTTGACATTATTTACCGCCTGCGAAAAAGACGATTTTCACGATGTCATCGTGATCGGAGGCGGGCTAATGGGGAGTTCTGCCGCTTGGCATCTCGCCGATCTAGATCTTAAGGTCTTGCTTCTCGAAAAGCAAGACAATGTGTATACCAATGGATCCAGCCAAGGGGAGGCACGCATTGCTCGCAGCAACAACCGAGGGAATGACATCTGGTCTTTCCTGCACAACCGTTCCGTAGAGGAAACTAAAAAACTCATCAATTTTCTACAACAAACCGATTCTCATATCCGCATGGAAGACCTTTACTCGACCTCTCCGGTGAGCTATTTGGGACGTTTGAGAATCTACGAAACCCTCCACACCTCCCTGGAAAGACAACGGGTTAACTATAAAATGGCCGTGAATCGGAAAGAAGGCAAAGAGCTTTTTGAGGTAAATTTACCTGATAGTGTGTTGATTATGAGGGAGTATAACCAGTACTCAGGCACTTTGAATCCACGTCGACTGATCTATTACCTGCACCAGGCCATCCATCTAAAAAATAGCCAGGTTCGTTACAACACTAAAGTGATCGGAATCAATAAGGAATCAGATCTTTTTCACATCGAAATTGAGAATGTCCATACCGGTACCCGAGAGATACTCAAGACTAGAAAAGTAGTCTCGGCAGCGGGTCCGTACACAGGAGAATTATTGAAAGACTGGAACTCCAGTCTACAGCAATTGATCACCCCTCAACGAGTATTTCTTGCCTTTCTTAAAATTACGCAAGAAAAATATGCAGCATTATCAACGGAAAACAAACAACGGCTAATCGCGGGTTATCCAGTGATCAACAGTTCGGCTGGAACCCGAGACGGAAGCTTTTTTTCGATGATTGAAAAGTACGATTCCGATAGCATACCAATCATTAAAATTGGCGGACACTTTCAGCGTTCTGCGATTCAGGATTTGGATAAAGTCTGGCAGAAAGTGTTGACCGAAGAAGAAATCGCCTGGAGCAAGAACAATACTCTAAGCTATTTTGAACTATTAGGTGTTCCTATAACTCCGGAAGAACTTCAGTATCTAGAAGGATATTCTTGCGTCTATTCCTTAACCAAAACGGAAGTTCCATATGTAAGCAATCTGGTTGATGATCAAGGAAACAAGGTAGAGGACTTTGTTTTTTTGGGTGGCTTATCCGGGGTTGGCGCCAAGGGAGCAATGACCTATGGTCTGATTGCACGTGATCTTCTTCTGGGAATTGAGCCGGTACCCGGTCCAATGGCGACAGTGAGAGAAGCACTGGGTTTTGACCGGCTTTTGACCGATATCGAAGCGCTACAATTGTCTTTGGCCACACCAAAGTAATCGCTTATTTTCATTCAAATGACCTTAATTTGAGCGGCCTTTCCGAAAGACACATTCGGATACAAATGCCCCCGTGATCCACCTGTGGCAAACCCAGAATATCGGGTAACTGAACCAAAAAGCGGACAGAAAACTATTGTTGTTTTCTGTCCGTATACTTTATATTCCATTAAATTTCCAGCAGATAAACAGCGAAAACATGCTCTGGAGCAAATATCAGGATCTAAAATTTGATCGTTGCTCCAATTTTGTAGACTGCCCCCAGCAACCCGAACTGGTTGACGTGCCAAGGGTAACGAAAGCGACCACCAAAATTTAATTGCAGATCTTCCGTACTTCCAATAATTTCGTCAGGGAATACATTGAACAGGTTGTTAGCCGTCAGGTGAATGTTAATTTTCTTTGACACGTCGTAGCCAATCATCAGGTCGGTCAACACCTTAGCAGAATATACCTGATCAAGTGTTATACTAATTGGGTTGGTTTCTGTCACTTCACCAAAATAGGTGTTGTTCAAATGAAAGCTCCAATCTTTGACTTGAAGGGAAGCTCCTAAAGTTCCTTTAAAGTTAGGTCTTCCTGTCTCCAATCTTCCAATTTCTTCACGCCCAAAAATATCAATATTGTTTTCAGCAAATACGGAAGGTACCGTTGGGTTTCCCTGTACTTTTGTTTTATTTCGGTTGATCGCGAGTGTGAATGTCAACTTTTTTTGCTGGCCGAGGGGTATATCCCTGTAATTCAAAACCAGATCGAATCCCGTTGTTTTGGTATCTGCAGCATTTGTAAAGAATTTGAAAGATTCCACTCCGTCATCTTCTAATTGCATGCGAACGGTATTGCCCTCCGGTAGCGCATTGGTAGCTATCTGATTGGATAGTAAGACTCGATCTTCGACAGCAATATTGTAGTAATCTAGTGAAGTCGAAAAACGATCCGTCCACCGATAAGTGATCCCTGCGGTGAAATTTATAGAGGTCTCGACATCTAACTGTGGAACTCCCAGAGCCACTCTGGTCACATCGCTTACATTATTAAAAGTACCTTCTTGAGCTACGTTCTGTCCCACGAAAAGAGTCTGGATATTACTCAGGTAGATCTGATGTAGGCTTGGCGCCCGAAAACCAGTACTAACCGAAGTTCGAATAGCACCTTTTTGGTCGCCTATCAATTGACGGGCATTAATCTTCCACGAAAAATTATCGCGACCGGCGCCATTGCCAATCTTAGAATAGCTTTCATATCGAGCCGCAGCTCCTATCAGAAAAGATCTGGTCAGGTCATAATCCAGGCCGGCGTAGATACCGAAGTTTGTACGACTTTCATCTAATGCGTTAGCCGGTTGCAGCCCGGGAAAAGATTGAACACCACCACCAATGTAAGACTCTTCTTGACCGGCACGGACTTCAAAACGTTCTCTTCTCATTTCAGCACCAAAAAATAGGGAAACCTGATCGTGAAAATTGCGACGAATATCGAGATTACCTAAAAGATTACCGAATTGATAGCCACCGGGATTGAATTCAGTTGGACTATCCGCCCCTAAACTCGTGTTGATAGAATTGGAAACCTGATACTGAACATTATTCGAACCACTGGTCAGGCTTAGATCGACTGTCCAGTCTTTGATAAAGAATTCATTTCCAATTATCAGGCTGTGGTCCTTAATGTCGCTTTCAAAAGTTGGTTGAAATCCTTGGTAAGGTTGCCCGGGAATAGCCAAAGGATTATTTTCCGGATTATTTGAAATGCCGGGCCACCATGGTGCTCGATACATGGCAAATGATTTACCATATCGAAAAGTATATCCACCACTGGCATAAAATCTACCGAAACCATAAGGTAACCCCAGGTTCACATACCCAGAATATCGATCTTGCTCCGGAAGTCCAATATTCATCCCAAGGCCAGGATTGGCTCGTTGCCAGTCGGTATCACCATTGAGGATCTGCTCGGCAGTTGCCAACTTACCAGGCGTTGCCTCAAAACCACCAGCTGCTTCGATCGGAATGGCGCCAACATTGTAAAGGAAGCCAAAGAAGCCATCTCCTCCCGGTTCGGCTGCACGATTTGTTTTATCCTGATGAAAAAGGCTGCCGGTGAGATTCAGATACCCCTTTTTACCAATTTCCAAACCGTGATTTATGGCAGCATGGTAACTGAATCCGTCCCCTTCGCCAGTGACGCCCGTTTCGACATCTACTTCCGTTAGTCGAACTCGCTCTTTCAGAATAACGTTGATGACGCCGGCAATTGCGTCCGAACCGTATTGTGCACTGGCACCATCCCGTAAAACCTCAATCCGTTCAATGGCTTCAGCTGGTATAGCCTTCAGATCCGTTCCTACCTCCCCCTTGCCGGGTGTGCGGTTTAGATACACTTGTGCACTCTGGTTCTTTCTTTTGCCATTGATCAATACAAGTGTTCTAGATGGCCCAAGGTTCCTCAGTTCCGAAGGGTCGAAATGAGCTGTTGCGTCGGAGATCGGTTGAGGAGTTGAATTAAAAGATGGCACTTTAAAATGAATCATTTGGTCAATCGAACGCCGACCACTAGCCTTCAAATCCGCAGCATTGATATTGTCAATTGGTACTGGGGAAGTCAAAATAGTACGCGGTTTTCCTCTGGACCCCGTGATGACTACTTCATTGAGATAGAGGCCTTGCGCCATTTCGATCGACAATTCATCGTAGGACGCTACTTCTATCGCTCGTTGCTGATATCCAAGATAGTTCACCACTAATGTCACGGGCAACTGATTGACGGTAGCGAGTGAAAAGTTGCCGTCTACATCGGTCGTTGTCCCGAATGAGGTCCCTTTTACCTGGATACTGGCACCGATCAGACTTTCTCCACTATTGGCATCCACAACTTTGCCCTTGATGTTTTGTGCATTCAAATAATAGCAGGTAAGCAACAACCATAGCAGTAGGCTCAAGCTTCTAAAAGATGAGTTCATTTTCAATTCAGTTTTAAAGGTTAATAAAATGGGTCTTTAAGATTTGGTTGTGTCGGCGTTGCAAAAATGAAGAACAAATCGTGAAGCTACCTAGCAGAAATGGAGCAAAAAGGTGTAAATTAATCTGGGTTTTTTAATGGGTATTGGCCAGGCTGTTAATTTTGGAGCATTTTATTGTAAAAATGGACCATTAAGCAGGTGATCAAATTGAATTGTAAAATTTATCTGAGGCTATTTTTTTGCTGGACCAGGCTCGCTCGAAGGAGTATCGCCGTAGCTAAATGACTAAGGAAGAACACTGGCCAGTGAAAATCATAAGTTCATTTGATCATCTGCTGAAACCGAAGTTGAGTTGGAAGCTTTTCAAACGTGTTGATCGATTAGAATGACATTGCCATCCGGATCAACAATGGCAAAACTAGCGGGGCCCGTCGTGGCCTCATCCGCCTCATTCTCAATAGACACACCTTCTTTCTTCAAATGTTTCTGGATCTGACGTACGTCTTCATAGGATTCCAAGTTATTGGCGTTTTGGTCCCACCCAGGATTGAAGGTCAATATGTTGCTTTCGAACATTCCCTGAAAAAGACCGATCAAGGTATCTTCATTCTTCATGATCAAATAATTCTTTTCCAAATCACCTGCAAAGACGACAAAACCGAGTTTTTCATAAAAGGCCTTGGAAAGGTGGATGTCTTTAACACTAAGACTGACGGAAAATGCTCCTAATTTCATATTGAAAATTTCTGGTAAAGAGGTTTCCTAATTTGACGAGGCAAATTTAACGAACCTTTAAAATCAATTTGGTTACCTGCTTGCTGTTGATAGTCTGATATTTTCTTCAACAAACTGTTGGCAAGATAAGCATTTCCATGCTTCGAGCGACCATAAATCGATTGAGCACCCATCGATAATTCACTCTCCTTTTATTCTTTCACTAATAAGTAAGTGATCAAAAATAGTTGTAAAGATGATCTGAGGTCATTTTTTTGCTGGCCAATGCCGCACTGAAGGATTATAGCCGCGCTACATGACTGAAGGAGAAAGCAGGCCAGCAGAAAAAGGGCTCAGAGAAATTTAGAAGCTATATTTGA
>JANQRV010000015.1 GCA_028284395.1 Saprospiraceae bacterium | reverse complement strand
TCGATTTTCCGGATTGCCCTTGCGAGGTTAAAGTGATTCGGAATAAAAACCCCAAATGTCCGGTCATTCATCACCGAACAAAGAAAAGGATTATTGATCAAGCCCGAAACTGTGGCCTGGGCGATTGGTTCCCCATGCAGCGATGTCGCCGTAAAAGTTGAAAATATTTTATTGTAAAATTCAAAATAGAGTAAGAAATGACCATTCAAGTCACCGACAAAGCCGATAAGATTATCCAAAACCACATGTGGTTTTCCACCGTTCCTGGTTTTTTACCCGTCTTTTTTCTGGACATTGTAGGCATCACGGCTGTTCAATTGGATATGATAAAACAACTTTGCAAAGTTTACGAAAAGCCCTATCATGAACAGAGAGGAAAGGCCATCGTGATGTCTTTTACTACTTCACTTTTTGGTCGGTTTCCAGGTTATATGGTCCGTTCAGCGGTGAAGGCCGTGCCGGTTGTCGGTTGGGCGTTGGGGGGAGTAGCCTTGTCCGTATTTGCTGCCAGTTCGACCTATGCCGTAGGACAGATCTTCAAAGAGCATTTCGACCAGGGAGGCACTCTACATGACCTGAATCCCGATAATTTCAAAAAATTCTATCGAAAACAATTCAATAAAGGCAAAGAGATGATGGAAAATCGAGATGAAGAAGAGTAATCCATAGACATTAAGATATCCACTATCGTAAATCACACTGAGCTGATGGCCTCATGTCCATCGGCTCTTTTAATTTTTTATCGAAACATCCTCTGTCAATAAATTTTTGAGTTTTTTTACCCGTAGGCCAACTGATTTAAGTTTTTTCGGTTTTATTAGAGGTTGTACCAGCAACTTCCAATCGAAAATCGAATATCATGAAAAGCGCCTACATCTACACCTGCCTGCTCATCGCTCTTTCGACTGCCTTACACGCACAACAATTTTACAAGAAGAAATTTTTTAGTACCAGTATCGGGAATGGAGTTATCAACGAGTTTTTGCCGGAGGGCGATGCTTATCGACCAATGACAATATTGGGTAATTTTTCCATACATCGCATGGGAAAGTTTACCATTTATGGAGAACTACAATTGGTTCAAACGCTAGGTACGCTGCAGACAAAAACGGATTATGAGTTCGGAACTAATTTCGGATTTATGTTCAATCAACCGATCACCAAAGAATTAAGCTTAATCGCAGCTATCGGGTCGGGTCCTCATTATATCAGTGTGGTAACCCGACTACAAGCTTCCGGGTTCATATTTTCGGATAATTTTGAACTGGGTTTCGTATATGAAGTACCTGAGTTTGGGTCATTTGTGACGGCGAAAGCCCGGTTTCGCCACATTTCCAATGCCGGTATTGAAAACCCCAACGGTGGTATAGACAATGGTTTTGTGGTGATTGGCATAGGAAAAACCTGGTAGCCGTGACTTTGCTAAAGCGCAACAATCAAAACTAAGAGAATATGAAAAGCAATTTTTTGATCATACTATCGGCATTTGCATTTGGAGCTTGTGCTCCCGTAGGTTCAGGCAATGAGCGTGAAGAAGCAGTACCCGGCGCAAAACCAGTTGTTTTCGAAACGACGGCTTCTTCTACGTCTTTGAGCGATTACTGGTATCAGGGAAAGGCTGAAGTGACCAGTTACGAGTTACTCCAAAATCGGTATAATAATGTCCATCCAGGAGAAGCGGTTATGATCTTTGTGACAGAAGATTTTTTGACAGATAAGTTGGTGAAGAACGACAATTATGTCAACCCAAACTCCGTGCCGATCCTGAAAAATAATATGGTTCGAAACTTTCCAACGGGTCTGTACGATTATTCACTCATGACTTCCGTTTTCACGCCAGTCAATACCAAAGAACAGCCAGTCACTTTGAAGATCTCCTCCTCTTCTCAGGAATGGTGTGGACACACGTATATGCAGGTGAACCGGGTAGGACAGGGATACAACATGACCTTACATTCCTATTTCGAAAATGAAGCGGATAAAATTACGATCACTCCCACTGCTATTTTTGAAGATGAGTTGTACAATCGTATAAGGATGAACCCTCAGAACTTGCCAATTGGGAATTTGGAGATTTTTCCCAGTTTAATGGTTGTCCGGCTCCGGCACCTGAATTTTGAGCCCTTGCAGGTCAAGGCCTCTTTATCGCCCTACGAAGGAAAGGATTTCAAAGGCAAGGAGCTGATGTCCTATTCTTTAACTTATCCGGCTATCAGTCGTCAACTCGATATTGTATTCGAAAATTTAGCGCCCTATAAGATTGTCGGTTGGAGAGATGCCTATCCTTCTGCTTTTGATGGGCAAGAGCGCATTACGCTGGCAAAGAGAAAAAAGACCATCATGAGTCCTTATTGGCAGCAAAATGGTTTAGAGGATATGAAGTTGAGAAAGGAGCTACAGTTAGATGATTGAGTGTGCAGTATCCGTGAACACAAGGTGAAACTTCTTTATAAACAGTTAATTAATCGGTTATTCCAATGACATATTTAGAGGAATTTTGGAACTTTGAGGCTAATTAGCAGGTTCAAAGCATTCCGCCCGAACAACGCGAATGTGCTTGAAGCCATCCTGCTACCCGAAAGGAAATTCTAATTTTTGAACAAGACTATTATCTTAATTGACTGGAAGTGAGTAAAAGAACTAAAGTATTCTTGTTAGTGTTGTCCCTGGTTGTATTCGGTTGGCTTTCCTATGATATGTATCAATTGGGACAGAATCAGCAGCTTTGGGGCTATCGACCATTGTTCCTTTTTCTCTCTTTTTGGATGTCTATGATCCTCGTTCTGGGAAGATTTTTTCTTAAAACCGGCAAACAACAACGCTGGACATTATTGTCTACTCTGGGAGCAGTTTTGCTCTCTATTGGGTTCCCGGATTTGATCCCATTTCCCTTTCTGATGTTTGCGGGTTTCGTACCGCTGCTGATTGTCGAGCACGAAATTAGTCAGGTGTCTAATAAGTCGTTTTGGCAAATCTTTCGATATGCATATCACTATTTTGTGGTTTGGAATATACTCACTACTTACTGGGTCGCAAATTCTGCCCTGGCTGCAGGCGCATTTGCAATTTTTGTTAACTCCTTTCTGATGTGCATCCCATTTCTTCTTTTTCACCTGACGAAGAAAGTAATGCCGAAACTGGGGTATTTTGGACTGATTGTCTATTGGATCACTTTCGAATATACGCACCTGAATTGGGAATTGACGTGGCCTTGGTTGACATTGGGTAATGGTTTCGCAGAATTTCCATCCTTGGTACAATGGTACGAATATACCGGAGTTTTTGGGGGAGGACTGTGGATTCTTGTAATTAATGTCCTATTGTTTAAGAAGTTGATTGTGAAAAATTACCAAGATGTTTGGCGGTTGGATTGGCGATGGATGCAAATTGGTATGATCTTCATACTGCCGATACTTCTTTCTCTAATGATGTACTACAATTACGAAGAGCAAGGGCGCCCGGTGGAGGTAGCGGTCATTCAACCGAATTATGAGCCGCATTACGATAAATTTACCGTTCCCGTACCCATGCAAATGAACCAGTTTCTCCAGTTGTCCAATAGCGTCGTTGATGTGAACACCCGTTATCTGGTCTTTCCGGAATCTAGTTTTGGTTATGCCGAAACACACACACTTGCCGATTTTGCAGCAGTCCGTCGATTGAAGGAATACATCGCTGAATACCCCCAGTTAAACTTGGTGACTGGTCTCAATGCTTTTACCCGGTTTGAACCAGGGGAGGAACACACCGTTAATACCCGAACGAATGTCAATCGGAGTGGTGATACTACCTACTTTGAGGTGTTGAATCTTGCGGCGCAATTGAGCAATGATTCCGAAGAAATTCAAATGTATAAAAAGTCAAAACTCGTACCCGGACCGGAGATTTTCCCCTATCAACAGCTGCTTTTTATGTTTAAGCCAATCGTTGATAAATTGGGCGGAACTACCGCTGGAGTGGGTACACAGAAAAAGCGGGATGTATTCACCAGTAATGCTGGAAAGGTAGCGCCAGTAATTTGCTATGAATCGGTTTTTGGGGAATATTTTGCGGGATACATTCATCAACAGGCAGAAGCAGCGTTTATTTTGACCAACGATGGTTGGTGGGATAATACAGCCGGGCATCGTCAGCATATGCATTTCGCTCGTCTCAGATCAATAGAGACCCGTCGTGCAATTGCTCGTTCTGCCAATTCCGGGATTTCCGGTTTTATCAATCAGCGCGGAGACATTGTCCGACGCTCCAATTATGATGAGGCAGTAGCTCTGAAAGATACCATCTATTTCAATGAGGGAAGGACTTTCTATGTAACCTGGGGGGATATGATTGCTCGACTATCTCTTTTGTCCAGTTTGATGCTTTTGATCAATTTTTTTGTGAAGTCTTGGCAGCAGCGACTGGCACTTGCCGATCAATCGGTAGCCGGATGATAAACTTGGCGCCTTGATTTAATTCGCTGATCAATTCGATCTTGCCGCCATGCTGTTCAATGATTCCGTGGCTCATCGAAAGTCCCAATCCAGCTCCTTCTCCGACTGCCTTGGTAGTAAAGAATGGATCAAAAACCTTTTGGCCGACTAGAGGAGATATCCCAATGCCATTATCCTCGATCGAAATGAAAACCTCCTTGTCAAAGGAGCGCGCTGTGATGGCGATCAATCCCCGGGGGGGATCAGAGGGCTGGTATCTTGCGCGGATGGCATCCGCTGCATTTGAAATGAGATTAAAGAATACTTGATTGAGCTGTCCAGACCTGGCGTGGATCAAAGGGAGGACTTCGTAGTCTTTTTCGACCTGGGTAATCTTCTTCAGTTCATTATGCATCACTTGAAGTGTTGCATCGATCACTTGCAGCAGGTTAATTGGTTCTTTGCGTCCATGGTCGGAGCGAGAGAAATACTTGAGATTTTGTACGATCTCTGCGGTTCGTTTGGTGCCATTGTTGATGCCGGTAAGTAATTGATCCATTTCCTGTTGAAGAAAAGGCAAGTCTATTTCATCTCGAAGCGCCTGCATTTCCTTGATTTCTTCGGTGGCATCTTTGTGACCCAGTTCTTTCACCCTGGTCAATAAAGGGTCGATGTCCTTTAAATTCAATTGGATGGCTTCGGTATAAGAGGTAATGAAGCTGATGGGGTTATTGATTTCGTGTGCTATGCCTGCAGTAATCTGGCCCAGTGAGGCCATTTTCTCGGATTGGATAATTTGTTGTTGTGCCCGCTTCAGATTGTCGAGAATATCCTCCTTCTCTCTCAATGTGTCGGCAATTAGATTTCGTTGAGTTTTTATTTTTTGATAAAGGCGATACAGGCCGAAAATCAAAAGGGCGAAGGCCGTTAGAGCAACCAATAGTATAAAGGTATTCCGACGTGCATTGGAAAGCTTTAGATTCGAGATGGTGTTTTGCGCGTTTAATTCCACAATTTCCCTTTCTTTTTTTTCCATCTCGTATTTGGCTTGCATCTCTTCTTTATACTTCAGTTTTTCCTTGGACTTGATCGTGTCGTCTAATTGAAAGGATTGATGCAAACTTTTGTAGGCCTCCTGGTACAGTGCCAGGTTGGCTTCCGCTGTGGAGAGGGCCTTATAAAGATCTCTCCGGACGTCTTCCAGGTTGGAGCCTTTAAGTACCTGAATACCTTCCAACAAATAACTTCTGGCCTTTTGATGATTGCCGGTTTTCGTCTCTAACTGACCAAGATATAACAAGGCTTTTGATTGATGGTTTTTATCATTATAGCCTCGCATTATTTCGTAACCCTTTAATAGGTGGCGGCGGGCAACTTCAAGGTCCTGATCATTTTCCAGATAAGCGTCTCCGAGGGTGATGTAGATATTCGCCAGATTAAAGGTATCTCTAATAGCTTTGTAAATAACCAGTCCACTATCCAAGTAGGCAATGGCTTGTTCGAATTTATTTTGATAAGTGTAGACAACCCCAAGATTATTATAAACTCGGGCCAAATTAAGGGAATCCTTTAATTCTTTGCGAATCAGGATATTCTGCTGATAGATATCAATGGCTTCTTCATAGTTTTCTTCTATCCGGTAGAGAACGCCAATGTTGAGTAGAGTGTTGGCTTCCTCTTTTCGGAGTTTCTTGGCTCTTTCAAATTCCAAGGCCTGCAGATAATAGTCAAGGGACTTCCCATAATCCCCTTCAAAATAGCAGGCCACGCCCTTGCCGTGCATACAGGAAGCAACCTTTTCATTATCACCAAGTTCAGTATAATACACGCGAGCCAATTCATAGTGATCCAGTGCCTCCCGTAGCTGGCCGGACAGGTCAAAAGCATAGGCTAGATTATAAGCGGCACGCGCTTTTTCCTTTAAGTGGTTGGATTTTAGAGCCATTTCATGTGCCAATTGACCGTATACCAGAGCGCTGTCCAGTAATTTGTAATCTTGTGCATATTCGGTTGAAATGTCATTGTATAGCCGAGAAATGAGGGTGTCCTCTGTTGCTTGAATAGCTGCTGCCTTTAGGCTATCGATGGTTGGTAGCGGCGCTTTTGCTAGTAAGCGAGACGATGTCATCAGGAAGGCCCCAATTGTAAGCAGCGCAAGAATACGGGTCAATGGATTCATGGACAGTGATCACTTATTTGTCGGGTGTAAAGATATGTAATTTCATGCCCTCATGAGTGGCTAAGAACCCGAGCTGCTCATAAAACTTCTTGGCATCAGGTCGCTTTTTATCCGTTGTCAGCTGAATGAGGTGGGCACCTCTTTCTCGTGCTCTGGCAATGGCCCATGCAAATAACTTTCCTCCGAGCCCCTTGCCGCGTTGGTCAGACCTGACCCGCACAGCTTCTATCTGAGCACGCCAGCCCCCTTGATAAGTCAAGTATGGCAGAAAACTCAATTGTAGGGTGCCGATTACTTCACCTACCTCTTCCAAAACCATGAGCTCATGATTGGGGTCCTGGTTGATGGTTTGGAAAGCCCGATGATAACATTCAGGTAGTGGGATCTGGTACTTTTCGCGCTTGGCGCCGAGTTTGTCATCAGCCAGCATTTTGATAATGGCTTCTAGATCCTGATGCTGTGCTTTTCTGATTCTCTGTTGCATGTTGGGCGATTTATGTTAGAAGGCGAACGTTTGATAGAATCGGGTTTTTTGACGGAAAGCAAAAACTTTGAGTAAGTTACATGTAGTTTATGGCGCTTTTCCTTAATTTACGGTTTAAAATAAATCCCAACTTCAACACGCTCGAAATGAAGTTTAAAATTAATGGCCAAAACCAGGATTTCCAAGTCAGGCAGGATGACACCTCGATTGATATCATCCGGGATCGTTTGAAACTGACGGGAACAAAGTTAGTCTGTGGTCAGGGAGTTTGTGGTGCCTGCACGATATTGGTGGATGGCATTCCAACCTTAAGCTGCCTACATCCGGCCGATGCTTTGGAGGGATGTGAAGTTAAAACGATCGAAGCTTTCGGACGAGAGAATCTGCACCCGGTACAGAAGGCGTTTATGGCTTGCGACGGATTGCAATGTGGTTATTGTACTCCTGGTTTTATTACAGAGGCCATTGCCTTCTATGAAGCGTGGCGAAATGAAAATAGTGTTGGACGTCCTCCACGGAAAGTGATTGCAGATGCAATGAGTGGTCATTTGTGTCGCTGCGGCGCATATCCAGGTATATTTGAAGCCATTGAAAGGGCTTGTATGGGAGAATTTGATCAAGTGGAGAAGGTGTTGCCCAAGCGCGTAGACGCATTGGAAAAGGTGACGGGAGAAGCCAAATACACTGCCGATATATACTTTCAAAGTCAGTTGATCGGTAAGATATTGCGTTCTCCACATGCGAATGCGAAAGTCAAAAGCATCGATACCGAACTAATTGAGAGCTTTCCGGGTGTCCTATCGATTATCCATTTATTGGGCCCGGACAAGAGAGTGCGATATGTAGGCCAACCTATCCTTGCTTATGCCGCGACGGATAAGTATTCAGCTGAACAGGCCATGAACTTTATCAAGGTCGATTATGAAATCCTTCCCCCGGTATTGACCATCGAACAAGCCCGTAATAGTCGCGGACCATTGGTTTATTCCAGCTTAACCGCCCGGAAGGCAGCTCCTAATGCCGCTGAAGGGATGATTCCGCCTGGTTCCTGGAGAGGGAATGTACGAAAACCCCGTTTCAACCTCGTATCTTCCAGGCCCGCCCGGGCACGTCGCCGCATTAGAAGTGCACGAAAACGTAAGAAGGGGGTACTTGTAGAAGGCAAATGGATTACTCAGCCGGAAATTCATACTCCTTTAGAACCTCATGTATGTGTAGCAAAATGGGAAACAGCTCGAAAACTTACCGTGTTTCTGAGTACGCAGGCCTGCGATTTAATGTCCAGAGAAATTGCAAGAACTTTCGATCTCGATCCGGAAGATGTTAATGTAATATGCCGAAACATCGGCGGTGCGTTCGGTTCTAAACTGGGACTGACCACTGAAACCTTATCAGCCATCCGCTTGAGCCGTTCTACAGATCTACCCGTACGAGTCGAATTGACACGAATGGAGGAAATGATGGTGGGAGGTTCTCGTCCCGGAGTTGAAATTGACCTGGCCCTAAGGGCGGGAAAAAATCGCAAATTAGAAGCATTGACCGCAAAGGCCTATACCAATTCAGGAATTGGGATAAATTCGATGGTGGCGAGCTTAATGCGTTTTGCCTACCCGGGAGCTCCGAAGGATCTGGCCGACTATGACGTTGTAACTAATTTCGCACCCAGCAAACCATTTCGGGGGCCAAGCGGGCCACAAACTTGTTGGGCTTTGGAGCAGGCAATTGACGGAATCGCCGTACAATTGGAGACAGACCCCTTGCATTTGCGCCGTACATGGGATCGTCATGAATTGAGGTTGAAGCTTTTACAACAGGCATCGATCACCCCTATTTGGAAACGGAGACCTGGACACAACAGCCAGGAAGGTCGTTTTCGCCGTGGGGTAGGGATCGCTTCCGGTGGTTGGTTTAACTTCTACCATCCCGATACTAAGATCAAGGTTTCCATTTCTGCCAAAGGTGTATCGGCAACAACCAGCAGTCAGGATATGGGCAATGGTACTCGTACTGTCATTGCCCGCACTGTAGCGGAAGTTTTTGGCCTGGGACAACAAGACATCGTTGTCAATGTAGGACATTCGAAAGCAGTTCGGGGACCGATGTCGGCTGGGAGCCGATCAACCAACTCTCTTTATTCTCCTGCACTTGAAGCTGCCAACATGGTGAAGAACCAGTTGATGGATGGGCTGCGTAATAAAATGAAATTGATCAATCCTGTCATTCAGCCGGATGGAATTCAGCATAGTAATGGCTACGTAAATTGGCGCGGAGTTTTTGCCGCTTTGCCCTCCCTTTCTTATACAGCCAAACGAGGCAAGGATACTTCTTTCGACTTGTTGTCCATGATCCCTTTGGGAGCTGATGACATTTCTTTTGGCAGAGGGTTTACGGGAGCTGTTTATATATCTGAAGTGGAAGTGGATACTTGGCTTGGTAAGACCAGGGTTTTGAGTGTGTGGGGAGGAATTGCCGCCGGAAAGATCGTTGTGCCAGACCTAGCCATAAGCCAGTGCCAGGGAGCAGTGATTCAGGGAATTGGATATGCGCTCTACGAGGAAAAGCAATTTGATCCAAATGATGGAAGTATTCTGACGACCGGTTTGGAAGATTATCGAATCCCCGGTATTGGGGATACCCCTGAAATGGAGTTTTTCTTTTTGGAGAAAGGTTTCAATAAGGTCAAAGGAAAAGTGGTCGGACTTTCTGAAGTGGCCACCATTCCCGTAGCCGCCAGCATTGGAAATGCAGTATTTAATGCCACCGGCTGGCAACCAATGGAATTGCCCATTCGGCCCGATCGAATCGTTAGTAATTTATAAAGACCATTATATGCCTAATATCTCAGACATCGTCAAACAACTGGCAGCAGTGCCAGGTGAATACCGAGCTGGTGCTACGGATCTGAATGCCCGTTACCGGCTGGGTATTCGGCCCGATCAGATTGTGGACATTAATGGTCTGGATGAATTAAAAACCATCGAATGGAACGCAGATGGCAGTGCCCGCATTGGTGCACTGGTCAAGATTGAAACCTTGGCTAGCGACGAGAAGATCAAAAGGTATTATCCCGCACTGGCACAAGCGGCTGGAAATCTGGCGACACCCCAAATTCGAAAGATGGGTACAATTGGAGGCTCTCTGCTTCAACGCACTCGTTGCTGGTACTATCGACACCCTCAATTTAAGTGCTTTAAAAAAGGAGGCGATAGCTGTCCGGCTCGGGAAGGCAATCACCATTACGGCGTTTGTTTCGATCTAGGGCCATGCGTATTTCCTCATCCCTCTACTCTGGGTATGGTGTTAGCTGCCTATGACGGAGGAGTGACCGTTCATGATGGATCGGTTGCACCTATATCCAATGTTTATGGAATGGGTACTGAACCGGCTGTCGATCACTTGCTGGGTGAAGATGAGCTCTTGGTATTTATCAATTTACCCAAACCAATGGAAGGGGAAAAGTCGGTATATACCCGTACTATCAGTCGATTTGAAGCGGAATGGCCATTGGTAGAGGTGGTAGCCCGTTTACAAATCGAAAATGGCATGATCCAATATGCGAGAGTGGCACTGGGAGGAGTAGCGAATATTCCTTTGGTTCTTCCTCATGTTGACAAAGTTTTGCGTGGTAAACCAGCGGTGTCTTCTACTTTTGAACAAGCTGCCGAAAAGGCGATCCTTGGAGCCAATCCTTTGCCAATGACCCAATATAAAGTCAAGTTGGTATACGGAAGTGTCATGGATGCTTTGACAAAGGCGGTAGATCTGTGAGTTGGAGGCAGGAATATAAATGAATTCGATGACTGACCCAGAGTAGATTGCTTACCCGCTTCCATCGGCAATTTGAATATTGGTAATGAGGGTTTTTTGAAGATGTTGGTGTACAACACTAACATAAACGAATTAAAATAGCAAAAATGAGTTCTTTCATGATTTGCGAAACCTGAATTGTCTTTTATTACCCTTATTAATGTATAATTGCTTGAGGGAGAAGAGGTGCATGGCCAAGGCGAAGGGTACTATGAATCCGGGAATCCAGATAAACGGAAAGTCTGCAATGAAACGGTTAGCTGGTTCAATCTTAAAGATTTGAAAGGGAGAGGGAGTCGAAAGTATGGCAATTAGTACAATGTTGATTAACAGAATGATACCAAAAATATTCCAGATAATGGCTTCCGTACGATGATACCGGCCATGTCCAAAAAAGACATAGCCTGCCATCATGGCGGTGATGCCCACCATGATATCATAGTTGAGCCATTCGAAAGTCATTTGTGGCGGTACATATCCCCCCAGGTACCCCATCCATAGGAAAAGCTCCATCAAAACCCGAAAGGCCTGAATGTATACGAACCAACTAAACGGAATGACCAGGAGGATAAACTTGAAAAGCCTCGAAAAAAGTAACGTCATGATTAGGATCAGTGGCGGAAGTATGGCCACCAATATTCTAGGTGGAATGGTTTGAAAGTCACGGAAAAATCCCAGATAGGAGAGGGTGGCAAGAATACCTAACCACAATATAATGCTCAGCAGAAAGGACCTTAGCAGTTCTTCGCGTTTGTATTTCCTGAGTCTTAATTTGCGGAGTGCATAGTCTGAACCCCGGTAAATGGAGTAGAGAAGGCCAATCACTAAGAGTACAATGATGATCTGACCAACCAGGTAAATCGAATGATTCATGTTTATTATCAGCGCATTTTCGGCCGTCTTCTTTTCCCTCCTTGTCGCATCATTGCAGCACCTTGTTTGCCCATTCTTGATGCTGCTTTCATTTGTCCTCTATTCTGCAACACTTTTTCAAACTGTTTCAATTGGTCTTTGATCATTGTTTCTGTGATCTTCAATTGTTTCGCATTGCGGTAGTGGATCTGTGCTTGTTTCCACTTACCCTTTGAAGCACTGATGTTGGCGAGCTGTAGTTCTAACATTGCTTTTTCATTATCCGTCGGAACCTTTATCTCTTGTGCCATCTTTAAGTATTTTTCTCCTTCTTCCATTTCTTTTCTACCTAAGCAAATGGATCCTTTTAGCATGTAGTAATAGGCTCGGTTTGTTACGTACAGCCACTTTGGGTTGAAAGTCAGATTGAGTCTTTTTTCGGTTAAGTCAAAGTCTCCGGTTTGGAGTAATGCCGCAGCCGACTGCACCGTGCCTAGTAGCAAGTATCCCACCAATAGGATAATTCCCACTAGGATGAGGGGGAATGCATACCAAAAATTTACCATGAAAGATAAAGCGATACCCCCCAACAGAAAAAGAGCCATTAATGCAAAACGGAGATAAATGTTAATTGAAAACATCAGCTATATTATGATTAAGTACAATAACAAAATGATAGGGGCCGTGGCCCACACAAATCTAAGCAAAAAACCGACATTTAGGCTACTAGTCGCCTCATTAAGATCAGTTTGGCGGGCGAAGCAGAAGTGACTTTCAGAGAGTGCCTCGTATAAAGAGGAATGTCCCAAAAAGTACCCGGCGTCAATTCTACAGATTCATCCGCAAGTGTTCCAGAGCAAGTGCCTTCCAGTAAGAAAATGCTTTCAAGGGTCGTGTCGTGAATTTCTTCCGGAATCCTTTCTTTGATCCAAAGTACGGATAACATGCTTTTTGTGTCGCTATAGAGTTCATGAACATGAACAATGAAATCTTCTGGCGGTTCTAAGGATCTTGTAATATGCTGCCACTTTTTTACGTCTGAACGATGTGAAATGGGAATGAATTGCGGTAGTTTTCCGGTGGGGGATAGGCTCATCTTTTCGAGGGATACATCGTGCTTAATATCAGTCAGGATCTTATGCAAAGTGCCGGCAGGTGGTTCCTTCTGGAAACTTTTAGCCAACTCTACCAAAGTGTCTTGGACGGCCATTAACTCTTTTCTGATCAGAGGGTATTGCTGGCTTAACAACTCTATTTCCGCATTTGTTTCCGGATCTAGGTTGCCCAGACAATAGTCTTCGATCATCCCGTTAGCTAGGTATTTATTAATGTCCGTCATATCCAAAGTACTTTCTAAGTTCTTGAATTGCTTTACGCACCCGGCTTTTAACCGTACCTAATGGTAGGTCCAGGTGCTTTGCGGCTTCTGCGTGTGTAAACCCGGCGAAATAAATAAGGTCCAGGATATCCGCATATTTTGCTTCCAACTTACCGACTACTTCCTTGATACCGATGTAATCCGTGTTCAATTCTGTTGCATATCCCAGGTGGTTGCTGAGTGTTTCTTGAACTGGAATGGTCTGTTTGTGGTGTTGGAAGTTTTTCGATCTAATGGCATCGATGGCTGTGTTTCGTGCGATGTAGATGATCCATCCGATGAATTTACCTTTGGAGGCATTGTAGGTTTCAATCCGCTGCCAGATTTTCATAAAAGTATCCTGCATGACGTTCTCGGCCAGGTCTTCCAGTTGGACAATTTTATAAATCAGTCCATAGATCAGGGCTCCGTAATGGCGATACAAGAGATGGATGCCATCCTGGTCCCTTTCTTTCAGCAAATGAATGATCCGCTGTTCGACGTCGATATTTACTGTTTTCTCCAAGTCAATAAGGATATGGATCTGCGCAAGTGTATTGTCGAAATCGCTACAAAGTTAATAAAGTTTTAATCCAAAGGTCGATTGACATTCGTACTTATAAGTAATTGTTTGAATTGATTAATGAAGACAGTTGAACAAAACCATCTATGAAAGATCGAAAACAAATAATCGCTTATGGGATCGAATGACTATCATTTCGTAACTGAATGGAAAGTGGAAGCCAATCGAGAGAAGGTATACCGCACATTGGAAAAAGCAGAATTGTTGCCTGAATGGTGGCCTTCGGTATACCTAAAGGTAACAATTTTGGAGCCCGGTGATGAAAATGGCATTGGGAAGGTCGTTTCTCTGCACACCAAAGGCTGGTTGCCTTACACTTTGAAATGGAAATTTCGAGTGACAAATGTTGAGTTCCCCACTGGCTATTCGTTAGAAGCCTGGGGGGATTTTGTCGGAACGGGCGTTTGGACTTTTGAAGATGTTCCAAATAGTAAGTTTTGCATAGCTACTTACGACTGGCGGATTTCAGCAGAAAAACCACTATTAAAATACTTGTCTTTTCTGTTTAAGCCAATTTTTTCGGCCAATCACCATTGGGCGATGAGAAAAGGAGAACAGAGCCTTAGAGTCCGTTTAGCTCAATCTCCATGATAGCTTTGACGTGAGCATCTGCAATTTGCTGCCGGACGGCTTCCTTCATTAATTCTCGACATTCCGCTAAATTGTTATAAAAGCCATTTTCGGTAAGGATCGCTGTCATCCTGGTTTTTCTGATAACGAAGAACTGACTACGGGCCCTGGATTTTAATCCCCTACTATTAAAGCCTGTCTCTTCTATCAGGTGTTTTTGAAAAATGCTTGCGATTTTTTGTCCGCGTTTACTACCATGGTAATACCAGGTCTCGATCCCGTTGATAGATGGAGCGGTCCAGTCTTGCATGGAAGCCGAAGGCCCCGCATTAGCATGAATAGAAACGTATACCTTAGGAATAGAAGATCGTTTGTTATTGGCCCGATCAACGCGTCCTTGGAGGAAGTCGCCAATCTCTACTTCCGGGACGACATTATAATATTGTACCCCTTTTTCATCGAGTGCTTCGACAATGCGGCGTACGATGTCTCGATTGAATTCATACTCTCTGAATTGCAACTGGCCGTCTCCGAAGAAGGGAGACCTTTTTCCAGCAGTTTTTTGACCGTGTCCGTTATCGAGGCACCAGAGATATCTGGCTTTGTGGTCCTTTTTAGGTTTTTTATCGGGAGCCGGTTTTTCTTCTACGAATTCTTCTTCCGGCAGGTCTTCATCATCGTCATCGGTGTCAAATTCTTTATCGGGAACTGTTGGATCAACGATTATCGGTACTTCTTCGCTGACTTCTTTGACGTCGGTGCTATCCGGCTTGACATCTGCACCATCCTGAGGTTTGTTGACGTTGCTCTTATCGGGGTCGGTAGTTTTTGGCGGCTCCACCTTCTTCGGCGGTTTTTTAGTGCCGAATAAAGCGTTGAATAAGTTCCTGATGGCTTCGAGGATCTTTTGCAGCATAGGTCTGGATTAAAATTTGGTTAACCGTAGCCAAATTTAGGAATTATTTTAATAAACACCAGTCCGTTGCTGATCGTGGCGAATATTGTTGCTTAGGGGCGGAATTTTTGACCGCTTGGTCCCGATAGCACGAACTTTATTTTAGATGGCGGTTAACGGAACCGAGTCTTCTCCAGTCAATGCCTTTGGCAAGCTGTCCTTCTCTCAGGGCAAACCAAATGAATAACGGACGACCGACGACATGGTCTTCAGGTACAAAACCCCATACTCTCGAATCTTCGGAGTTGTGGCGGTTGTCTCCCATCATCCAGTAGTAGTTCATCTTGAAAGTATACGTATTTGTTTCTTCTCCATTGATGTAAATCTTGCCATCTTTTTTCTCGAAGTCGTTCTCTTCGTATACGTTGATAATACGCTCATAAAACGGTAAATTCTTCGCATCTAGAGTAATGGTGGCTCCTGCCTTTGGGATATAGATCGGACCGTAGTTGTCTACGGTCCAGCTACTATATTGATTGGGAGCCTGAGGAAAAAGACGCAGTGGATTGATCTCCACATTCTTTACGGAAAGCAATGTGTCTCTTCTCAATTTTTTAACCTGTTCGTCCGTGAGTGAGAAAAAGAGGCGGTTCTGCGGAAGCCGACCCCGGTAATTGGCGTCATCTATACCATACTGGTTTAATAATTGAGGGGTGTAGCCCTCGGGGGTTACAACTGTGTATTCCATGGTAGGAGCAGCGACGATATTGGGGTCCATCGCCGATATCTTTTCAGCTTGCTCTTCATTCAGAATTAGCAGAAGGGATCCGGTAGCATCGTCCCTTCGAATTCGATCTTCATCGGAAATTCCCCATTTGGTGAAATTGCCGGTGTTGATGCCGCTGGGAACCTTGACGTGATATAGGTATTGCAATCCCTTGGGGTTGTCACTAGGTTGTCCGTTGATGTACAATTGACGATTGATGATCTGCAGGCTGTCGCCAGGTAATCCAACACATCGCTTGATGTAGTGATCGCGTTTATCCATCGGACGGGTGATCAATTTCTTTTGACCACTTTGAACAGCAGCAGCATCGGTCTGTGGTAAGGCGCTGTTTCGCACGTCCTGTTCGGTCCAGGTTCGATGGGGAAAAACGTAGACGCTGTCTCCGGCAGGGAAATTAAAGACAACTGGTGAATTGTGGTCAATTTTGCGGAGGGCTGGGAATCGCCGATATTTTAACTTGGGTTTTTCAAGGTAGGATTCTCTGTCTAATCTGGGAATCCGGTTATGAAGTAAAGGCAGCATGGCAATGGTTTGCGGAGGTCGGATACCATAACTAGCTTTACTGACGAACAAAAAATCCCCAACCATTAGTGAACCTTCCATGGAAGAAGTTGGAATCATGTAGGCTTCGACTAAGAACATTCTGATGAAAGCCGCCGCAAACACTGCGAAGATAATGGCTTCGGCCCATTCCCGGATTGCTGATTTCTTGTACGGATCATTATCGAGTAGTTTTTGCAATTGTCGCGGCTTATTAGCTGACTGAGCCTCTTCGATTTTGGTTCGATACGCCTTTTCCTTGTCGAGAATAGGACCTTCGTATTTTTCCTTGCCAACCAGACCTAGATAAAGAAAATACAGTGGTGTAAAAACGACGGCTAAGGCACTATGCCAGAATTGTAATTTGCCAAAAGACCGAACCATATTGACGGCCATTCCTGCATAAATGAAGATATTTACGATGGGTATGAGTAAGAGCGCTGCCCACCAGTTTTTGCGTCCAACCAGTTTACACCAGACCACAAAATTCAACCCCGGCACTAAGCCTTTCCATCCATCCTCTCCTGCCTTCTGAAAAATGAAATAAAGGCTTGCACTTAATAATACGTAGTAGATTATCCAAAAGAGCGTCATACTCAAAAATTCATTTTTTTAGCAAATGCTGCAAAGATAAACGAAATTCGTTATTTCAGTAGTCGGGTTTAGGGAGCGTCGACTATTGCAAATGGCGGCTCACTGATCCGATCCTTTTCCAGTCTGGCCAGCTCGGAAACGCCCCTTCTCGCAAGGCAAACCAGATGAATAAGGGCTTGCCGACAATATGGTCTTCGGGTACGAAACCCCAAGTTCGAGAATCCTCTGAATTATGACGATTGTCGCCCATCATCCAATAATAATTCATTTCAAATGTATAGGAGTCGGTTGGTTTGCCGTCGATCAAGATTTTTCCATTCTTCCGGCTGAGACTGTGTCCTTCATAGACGGTTATGATTCTTTCGTAGAGGGATATGCTTTTTTGATTCAGCGCTACTTCCTGGCCGGCCTTAGGTATGTATATGGGGCCAAAATTGTCCGTACTCCAACCACGGTAGTTGTCGGGATCGTGCGGGAAAAGCTGTAGAGGATTAAAGGCACGTTGTTGAACCGACAACAGGCTGTCTTTTCTCAATCGAGCGGACTGTTCGTCCGTCAGTGAAAGGATTAGGCGATCGTTGGAGAGTTGGTAGCGTACATTGGCGTCATCGATTTCGTAATCGACGAAACGTTGTAGTGGGTAATCATTTGGTTTTGTGATAATGTATTCTGATGTAGGAGCCACTTTGTTTTGAGGATCCATTGAGCGAATGTGATCGGCTTGTGCCTCATTCATAATAAGAAGCATTGAACCGGTGCGTTCATCCCGTTTCAATTGATCTTCCGTAGAAATCCCCCAGTGATAGAAACGATTGGTGTTGATGCCGTTCGGCGCTTTCACATAGTATATGAACTGAGTGTTTTTCTTATTGTCGACGGGCAGGTTATTGATGTAAACTTGCCGATTGATAATTCGGAGACTATCTCCGGGCAAACCAACACATCTCTTGATGTAGTGATCCCGCTTGTCGACCGGTCTGGTGACCAGTTTTTTTCGCCCGATATTGATGGTCTTCTCCACTTCGGGAGGAACAGCATCGTAGCGCACGTCCTGAATGCTCCAATTCCGATCCGGAAACAAATATACGCTGTCGCCAGCAGGGTAATTAAATACGACCGGTGCATTGTAGTCTATCTTGCGCAGGGCGGGCAAACGTTGATAATCCAATTTTATGAATTCCAGGTAAGATTCTCGATCGAGTAGGGGGATTCGGTTGTGTAACAATGGCAACATTGCAATTGTTTGCGGCATTCGAAGGCCATAGCTGGTTTTGCTGACAATCAGAAAGTCCCCGACTTTTAAAGACCCTTCCATTGATGAAGTTGGGATCATGTAGGGTTCGAAGATAAACATCCGGATGAAAGCTGCGGCAAAGATGGCAAAGATCAGTGCATCGACCCATTCTCTGACAGCTGTCTTCCGGTAGGGGTTATTGGCTTCCAGTTTTTTGGCCAGTTTTTTCTTTCCCGCTTCTTTGGCTTCATCGATACGCTCTAGGTAAGTGCTTTCAAGTAGAAGTGTTGGACCTTGGTAGGATTCTTCCCTTTTGAGCCCGAGGTAAAAGAAGTATAATGGCGTGACTACAACTGCTAAAACACTTTGCCAGAAACCTAATTTTCCAAAAGATCGGACAGTGTTGGTGGCCAGGCCGGCAAAAATGAAAAGGTTTACAATGGGGATTAGTAAGAGCAAGGCCCAGTGTCCGGACCGGCCGATGATTTTACTCCAGCTAACAAAATTGAGCCCAGGAATGAGCGCTTTCCAATTTGTTTCATCCGTTTTTTGAAAAATTACGTATAAACTTAAACTGAGGGCTATATAGTAAAGAATTCCGAATAGTAACATGTCCAATTTTTGTATGGAAATGTCTTCAATTTAGGGGTAAGTAGACGTTGTTGAAAGATTACTAGACGAAGCCTTTGGTCTTTTTAGCGAAGGCGAGTTTACGGCCCGCGAAAGTGAAAATGGAAGAATTGACATGCTCTGAAATAAAAAAAGGGTATTCTTTTGAATACCCTTTAAACACTCATGAGATTATAATTCCAAATAATATTTCTTGATCAGTTCGTTTTGGTAGCTTAGACTATTTTAAGCGTTTGGAACTGGGGAATAATTTGTTAGTAGAGTCGTTTTTGTGAAACATAATCAAACACAGTGAGTCTTGAATCTTCGCTAGGAAGTAGATTGTGTGTTGCTTATTTTTCCAATACAAATATGCTACAATCCTTTTTCAAGTATTAGTACAAATTTGTATATTCCTGGGGTTGTAAAGTGTTTTTTTATTTTGTTAAAATGCTGATATTTAGTTAATTGTGTTAATTTTTATTGCTTTTTCTGTGTTAATTTAATTTTTATAGCCATCGATCCGGAGCAATCTGGAAGCAAGAATAGAACGAAAATGAGCCAAAGTAGAGTAGTTAACTACATTAAAGACCTTTCGCCGAAACAGCGAGACCGCTTTCGCCAGTTTGTGTTTTCACCCTACTTCAATCAACATGAAAAGACAAAAGAATTGCTGACCATCGTACTAAAGCAAGTCAATAAAAAAAATGGGAAAGGTCTGGATCGTCATTCGCTATTTAAACTTGTTTTTCCGGGGGTCGCGTACGACGAACAGAAACTGTTTAATGTAATGTCTTACTTGAAGCGGCTTTATCAGAAGTTTATTGCTTACCAGCAACTCGAAAACGACGATCTCCAAGAACAGCTCTTTACATTGGAGGGAGCTTTTGAAAATGCTCAATCCAGTTTATTCAATAACCGGGCAAAGGTTTTGGAGAAACGGCTGGAAAAGGGACAGTCTGAAGATGTAGACTTCTATTATACTCGATATCGCTTGAATCGCTTAAAAGTTAGGGGGTTTCAGGAAGGAGAAGACATCAGCAGACATCAGCAAGATATTTTGCAGGGAATGTTGGATGACTTCGATAAGTACTACATTGCGGAAAAGTTGCGGATTTGTTGTGATTTGAAGAATTTGACAATGGGACACAACTTAAATTTCAACTTTTCTTTCCTGGAGGAGTTATTGGAGTATGTAACGGACAACTGGGAGGAATTTCAAAACAATCCAATTGTCAAGCTCTACTATACCATCTTTATGACCCAAACCAAGGGCGATGATATATATTTTAATCATCTGAAGGAGATCATACAGAATGAATTTGATCTTCTGAATTACCAGGGACAAAAGGATCTTTACGAGGCGGCCTACAATTATTGCATCATTCGGATCAATCAGGGGAACAACGATTACCGGACAGACCTCTTTGACTTGTATAAAAGAGGCTTGGAAACGAAGATGTTATTTACAAATGGTTCCTTGTCAGAGTGGCAATATAAAAATATAACTACCTTAGGATGTGTTTTAAATGAGTTTGACTGGACCGAGAAGTTTATCAACGAATACCAAATCTATTTACCGGAAGACAAACGAGAGAATGCCTTTTCCTATAATAAGGCTAACTTTCACTATTGGAAGCAGGATTACGGCAATGTGCAATCGGTACTGATCAACGTGCAGTTTACGGATTTCAAGTACCATTTGAATGCTACAACGCTTCTGCTTAGGACTTATTACAAGACCGGTGATACGGAGGCATTGTTATCCTTGATTGAAACATTCCGGATTTTCATAATCCGAAACAAAGAAATGCCCCCTCAACAAAAAAGAGGCTATACCAATTTTTTGCGCTTTAAGAAGCGGTTGGTTAATCTGAAACATAATAAGCATACCTTTTCCGTTAAGAACTACAAGGAAAAGATAGACAATTTGAGAAAGGCTATTGCAAAAACGGATTATGTTTACAATATTGATTGGCTTCTAAAAGAATGTGATTTATAAGATCTATCCCCTACTCCCTCAGCACCATAATTTTGAATTCAGCGGATGGTATGCCATTCGATCCAATTAAACGTACGAAAAAATGAAATCTATCTGTTCGCTCTTTGCAGCGTTTTTTGTCTTTGTGTTCCTGCTCGATGCGCAAAACTCATATGCTCCGAAAAGAGAGTTTCGGGGGGCCTGGATTACAACTGTTTACAACTCGGATTATCCCAAGCGTCCAACTCCAATGAAGATTGCCCATCAAGAACAATACAAGAACCTGCTGGATAAATTGAAAGGAGTCGGTATGAATGCGGTCATTGTACAAGTGAGGCCAGCAGGAGATGCTCTATATCCATCGGAACTAGTGCCCTGGTCTGCTTTTCTGACCGGGCGGCAGGGGAAAGCGCCAGAACCTGATTATGATCTCCTGAAGTTCATGATTGATGAAGCCCATGCCCGTAGTATGGAATTTCACGCCTGGTTTAATCCTTTTCGGGCGACGGCCAATCTGGATACGACCAGACTGGCTGTTAACCACGTCTTCCGAAAAAACCGGAATTGGTTGGTGAAATACGGCAATCGATTCTATTTTAATCCAGGTATTGATGCGGTAAAACAACATCTCACGCAAGTGATTATGGAAGTGGTAGCGAATTACGACATCGATGCTGTCCATTTTGACGATTACTTCTATCCTTATAAGGTCAAGGATCAAATCTATAATGATACGACCTTGTATCAAACTTACGGACAGGGATTCCGGGATATTGGTGATTGGCGCCGACAAAACATTGATAAATTCATTGAGCAGATCTCTACGGCTATCAAGAGTCAAAAACCTTACGTTAAGTTTGGAATCAGCCCCTTTGGTGTTTGGCGGAACAGAGATCAGGATCGTAGAGGGTCCAATACTCGAGCAGGTTTGACGACCTATGACGATTTGTATGCCGATGTCCTCAAATGGATGAATCGTGGATGGATTGACTACGTCATTCCGCAATTGTACTGGAATATTGGGTTCGAGCCTGCTGATCACGAAGAACTCGCACGTTGGTGGGCTTCTAGTGTTGGCGACCGGCACCTCTATATCGGTCACGCCGCCTATAAAGTTGGCGACAATCAGGAAGTAGCCTGGGATGACCCAGAGGAAATTCCCCGACAAATTCAATTGAACCGCGATAACCTCAATACCCTAGGCAGTGCTTTCTTTAGTGCTAAAACTTTGCTGCGTAATCGCCTTGGAGTTAGGGATTCCGTAGACTACTACTTTTCCCGGCCGGCATTATTGCCGATCATGGAAGATTTGGCCGACCGGTCTCCGAATCCACCGGTCTTGAAAAAGATCAATAAGAAAAGAGGAAACCCAAGATTGGTTTGGAAGCCTAGTAAAAAGGATCTGGCTACCGAAAAGTTGCCCGATTATTATGCCATCTATCGATTTAAAAGCGATCGAATGGGCGAACTCGACGATAGCAACGATCATTTGCTGGCTATTACCCCCTTTCAAGAAAAAGGGACTAAGTTTAAATACGTCGATAAAACGGCTAAGCAGGATGAATTCTATACCTATGTCGTGACGGCTTTGACTCGTCAGCACGTCGAAAGCCGGGAAAGCAACCCCAAGACGATTTATAAGACGGAAAACGGTGTTAGTAGAGTCAAATAGAAATTATTTGTTCCTTTTTTGATAACATTCGATTCAAAAGGAGTTTTTTTGTCTTCTTTAAGGTGATTCTTTTGCATTGTTTCACTTATTTGTGATGTTATTCGTCTAAATTTTATGTTAAAATTTTGTTTTTATGTGACCGGCTTTTATTTTTGGCGAGCCACGTAGTATTAAAAGGAACAAACTAAACGGGAGGGAGAGACTAAATTAGCAGCATTATTTGAATCTGGTAATTTAGAATTGTTGGCTAAGAAAAACACTTATGGGAAAAGAAAAATTTACTTACAACTCTCAGACGTTGCAATACGAGAAGGTTAAAGAACCTTTGACAGCAAAAATTCTGAGAATATTCGGTTTCATTTGCGCTGCGGTTTTTGCAGCTTTTATAATGACACTGTTACTTCACAGGTTCTTTCCATCGCCAAAAGAAAAAGCTCTAATTCGTGAAATTGCAGCTATGAAAGTGGTGTACAATGAAGTGGCTAGTGATCTTGATCGCTTGACCAAAGAATTGACAAACCTTCAGGAAAGAGATGCTTATGCGCATCGAATGGTATTCGGAATGGAGCCCATCGATCAAGGAGTTTGGGAAGGTGGCGTTGGAGGTCACGATCAATATGCAGAGTATCAGCAATTTAAGCATGCTGGCGATCTGATGATCGATCTCAAACAGCGTGCTGAGAAGTTGAAGAGAAAAATGGTCATTCAGTCTAAATCTTTAGACACGATCATTTCCCTCGCTTCTGAGAAAGAAAACATGCTTGCCTCCATTCCTTCCATTAAGCCCATCAGCGGCGACAAGCTCAAAAGAAAAAATATCAAGTTACTCTCAGGTTTCGGCATGAGAATTCACCCAGTCTACAAAGTACCTAAGTTTCATTACGGCATTGACTTTACGGCTCCATCTGGAACAGAAATTCAGGCTACCGGAGCGGGAAAAGTGGTTCGGGCGGGATTCAGTCCCTCTTTCGGGTACGTCGTTGAGATAGATCATGGTTATGGTTATAAGACGCGATATGCGCACATGAAAAAGTACATTGTTAAGAAGGGTGATAAAGTAGTCAGGGGGCAGGCCATTGGTCTGGTGGGTAGTACTGGAAGGTCCATTGGTCCGCACTTGCATTATGAAATTTACCATAAAGGGAAGCGGATCAATCCAATCAGTCATTGCTTGGATGGCCTCTCCACGGAAGAGTATGAACAAATGGTGAAAGCTTCCGAAACAATGAATCAATCATTTGATTATACGAATGGTGATGAATAAAAAAGGTCCCTACATCACTTCTCTTTTGAACTAATTTAACAAGAAAAGGCTTCATGAATGTGAAGCCTTTTCTTGTTTGAGGAAATATGGGAAACTATGGCTGCTATGGAAGCTGTGGCTACTGTTGTTTCAAACCAAAGCAGCAATAGCAGCAATAGTATTAATAGCAGCACTAGCAACAAAAGTATCATAGCATCAATGGCCAAAGACAGATTGATCGGCGAAGATTATTGTAGGAATTGTAGTGAATTACTGCCGGAACAAGCTTGGTATTGCCCCAAGTGCGGGCAAAAATGTACCGATGGTCGGATCACGATCAAGGAGTTGCTTGATGAATTTTTTGAGGCTATTTTTAATGTTGATTCTCGCTTTTTTCTGACGGTAAGAGCTCTTTTTGTGCCTGGTAGCTTGACCAATAAATATTTCATTGGTAAACGGAAGAGCTACATACACCCTTTACGATTATTCTTGGTAAGCGGCATCATATTCTTTACATTGACAAGTTTGGTAACCTCCAAATACGCTGAGCGGGAACTGGTGGAAGCCAGCGATTCTATCTTCAAGGAGGACGCTTACAAGATCAAATTGCTGAATGAACTGGACACCCTTAAGGAGGGTGTTATTGCCTCTTCCACCCATGCAAACGTGGTCAGTCAGGCGTTTGATACCTTGTTTTCTAAAGTCAATCGAGAAGATAGTATTACGCTGGGATATATCGAACACTACGGTGGTTGGGGCTTCGAGCAAAAGAACATTGAATTGGCAAAGTTAGACCTGGTAGACTTAGATGATGACAAATTAGCGGAGAAATACGAGGTGACGAGCTATATTGGGAAAACAACGCTTCGGCAGTCTCTTCGTACCATTACTCAGTTGGATGAAGTAGTTTCGTCGGCAATCAGCCAGTTGATTTGGAGTTTCTTGATCATGATGATTATTCTTGGCTTCATATTGAAGCTATTATACATTCGGAGAGGGATTTTCTATGTAGAGCACCTGATATTTTCCTTCCACTTCCACGCTTTTGCTTTTTTGATGACCTCATTGTTTTTGATGCTTGCTTTCATTGCCCCCAGTATATTTGAAGCGCACGTCGAAAAATTAGGTGGTTTGGTGATTATTGGCCTGATTTATATGTTCATTGCAATGAAGCGGGTTTATAAGCAGAGCTGGGGCAAAACCTTCATAAAATTTTCGCTGTTAAATTTCAGTTATTTATTCGTATTCACATTTACCATTGCTTTTTCGGCTTTAGTGTCTTATATTCTATTCTAAAATCCTTCTAATAGCTATGATGTCTTCACAACTAAATGAAGAAAATCTCAAAAGGTATTACACGATCAGCGAAGTCGCGGAGATGTTTGACGTGTCTAAATCCCTGGTGAGGTTTTGGGAAAGTGAGTTTGACATCTTGAAACCGCATAAGAATAGCAAAGGTGACCGAAGGTTTACCGCACAGAATATTGAACAGATCAATACCATTTATCACTTAGTCAAGCAACGTGGCTTTACCTTAGAAGGAGCAAAACGAGAAATTAAGAAAGAACGCGTCAGAAAGAAAGAGAAGGAAATAATAGTCAGTAAACTCTCCGAATTGAAATCCTTTCTATTGGATGTCAAGCGCAAAATGCCCTAGGACGGCTTTTTGTAATCCATAATATTGACTATCTCCTCACAAATCTCATAATCAGATTCGATATTGGATGCGATGATCACTAAACGATCATTGGAAAATTGCTGGAGCAATTGTGCGTACCACCGCATGCCTTGTTTGTCCAAGTTGGTCGTTGGTTCATCTAACAGCAGGATGGGCGAATCGGTGCAAATTGCTAGGGCTAGTCTCAATCGCTGTTTCATCCCGGAAGAAAAGTATTTAATGGCTTGATCCTTACCGGCTCTCAGGTTGAGCATATCTTTGAGGCCAGCTATGGACAAATTGTTTTGGAAGGACTTAAGAGAGTTGTAAAACCGAAGGTTTTCGGTCAATGAAAAGGACTCGATTAAGTCGATGTAGGGGGCGGCGTAAGCAAGATGTTGATAAACGGCACCCACCTCAACTGACTTACCTTGAAGGGAGTATGTAATTTGCCCATTCGAAGGTGTTAGTTGGCCAGCAATAATTTTCAAGAGCGTAGATTTTCCGGAGCCATTGGGACCGGTAATAGCATATCTATGTTGGGGACTGAGATCTAGGTCAACGCCCTCGAAGATGGGGCGATACCGAAACCGTTTGCCAATTCTATTCAATTGTATTCTCATCGAACTGACGTCCGTTTACAGTTTGGAAACCCCTCATGATGCCCGGATCTGCAGACTTAATGAAATCAAGAATGTTTTGTTTTTCCTCCGTATCCTTTAAGGAATCTTCGATGATTTGAACGGCATGAGAGGTATTGTATCCCTTGACAAAAAGGATGCGATATATTTCCTGGATGTGATTGATCTGCTCCGTTGTGAAGTTTCTGCGTCTCAAACCTACTGTGTTAACGCCCGTATAGGAAAGCGGTTCCCGAGCTGCCTTTACGTAGGGTGGGACATTTTTTCGTACTAGAGATCCGCCAGCGATGAAACTGTGCATCCCGATCTGAATAAATTGTTGTACCGCTACCAGACCTTCCAGTATAGCCCAATCCTGGATCACAACATGACCGGCCAGGTTTACGTTATTTGCCAAAATGATATGATCGCCCAAAATACAATCGTGCGCTACGTGGACGTAGGCCATCAGCAGGCAATTTTTGCCAATGCTGGTTTTCTGGGCATAGGCGGTGCCACGGTTAATTGTGACATATTCCCGGATGGTACTATTGTCTCCAATTTCTGTAGTGGTCTGCTCGCCATTGAATTTGAGATCTTGCGGAATGGCTGATATTACAGCTCCCGGAAAAATCCGGCAATTCTTCCCGATTCTGGCTCCTGGAAAAATGGTGACATTTGGACCTATCCAGGTACCGTCGCCGATTTCAACATCTTTGTCAATAAATGAATACGGGCTAATGGTTACATTTTCGCCAACCTTTGCTTCCTCGTGAATTGTGTAGTTGCTTAAACTTTTAAAACCATTCATAATTTAAGAGCGCTTAACTATTTGTGCTGTCAATTCTCCCTCGGAAACAATTTTATTGCCGACATATGCAGTTGCATACATCTGGCAAATCCCGCGGCGAATTGGCGCCATTAATTCCATCTTTAGAATCAAGGTATCTCCTGGTACTACCTTTTGTTTGAACCTGGCATTTTCGATCTTGATAAAGTAAGTATCCCAATTACCGGGGTCGTCGACGGTAGATAATGCCAGGATGCCTCCGGTTTGAGCCAATGCTTCGATCTGAAGTACAGCAGGCATTACGGGGTTATCGGGAAAGTGTCCTTGGAAAAATCCCTCATTAAAGGTAACACTTTTAACTCCAACGACATGGTTTTCCGATAATTCAATTATCTTATCTACTAATAGGAAGGGGTAGCGATGAGGCAGCCAATTGGCAATATCGGTAGTAGTGAACAATGGGGTTTTGTCAGGATCATAATGAGGTTTGCCTTTCAGCTTGCGTTGTTCCTGGTATTTTTTCTTCAGTATTTTGGTAAATTCTACATTGGCGGCATGTCCGGGTTTAGTAGCGATTACTTTACCTTTTATGGGTTTTCCGAGGAGGGCCAAATCACCCACGATATCCAATAGCTTATGGCGGGCGGGCTCGTTGCTGAAATGCAGTCTGGTCGTATTGAGGATTCCTTCCTTATCGACTTTAATGCTTGGTTTGTTTAACTTTTTTGCCAATTCATCCAATTCGGCTTGTGTGCGTACTTTATCGACGATCACTATGGCATTATCAAGATCGCCTCCTTTGATCAAACCCTGGTCAAACAGGCTTTCCAACTCGCGGAGGAAAACGAAGGTACGGCATGGAGCAATGTCCTTAACATAGTCTCCGTGACCTCCAAACTCTGCATATTGCTGACCAACTACTTCGGAGTCGAAATCGATCATAGTAATGATTTCGAATCTATCCGAGGGCAGGACCATTAGTTCCGCGCCGGTTTCCGGATCCTGGTATGAAATCGGTTCCTTGACTTCAAAGTATTCCCGTTTCATCGCCAATTCTTCAATGCCGGCATTGGTCAATGCGTCGACAAACTGTGCAGCACTGCCATCTAGTATTGGAATTTCTGGGCCGTCCACATCGATCAAAACATTATCAATTTGTAGGCCGGCTAGGGCAGACAGAATGTGCTCTACGGTGTGTACTTCAGCACCACCAGTGGCAATAGTCGTGCCCCGTTTGGTGGAAATTACCCTGGAAACTTCGGCATTGATTTTGGGTTGTTCCTCCAGGTCGATGCGCCGGAATTTGTACCCATGATTGATGGGGGCCGGATGGAAGGTGACCGTAACGCTTTTGCCGGTGTGCAGTCCTATCCCGCTCAAAGATACAGGTTGTTTAATAGTGCATTGATTCATACGGAGCATCTAAAATCAAAAAATTTGTACAAAGATACTTTTTTTGCTCAAAGGGCTTGTTTTTCCAAAAAAAATCCGAATGTGTCGGGGGTCAAAAGCGATTTTCGAGTTGGTCGACTTTACGGCGGATCTTGGCGAGTGTTCGATACAATTCGGGGAGCTTTCTGAAGACGGAAAAAGACTTAATAAAGTCATTGTAATTGAATGCCGGTGAACCAAAGAGTTT
>JANQRV010000052.1 GCA_028284395.1 Saprospiraceae bacterium | reverse complement strand
AAGAAAAAATCAAGGCTACCATGGCCCGTCTTTCCGGAGGGGGGAAGAAAAAGCGACAAAAACTACGGCGCGAAATCAGAGATCGCCTCCGAGAGAGACAAGAAGCAAGAGAGCAAGAAACTCAGAATGACAAGCTCCAACTGACCGAGTTCGTCTCGGTATCCGAACTGGCTAGTCTTATGGATGTGGCAGCTACCGATGTGATTACCACTTGTATGAACCTGGGTGTGATTGTTTCGATCAATCAGAGATTGGATGCTGAAATCATAGAATTAGTAGCAGAAGAATTTGGCCACGAGGTTGAATTCATCAGTGTCGGCGAAGAAACCGAAGAGGAAGACATTTTCGAAGACGATGAAGAGAATCTCTCTCCACGTTCTCCAATTGTCACCGTTATGGGACACGTTGACCACGGTAAAACCTCGTTGTTGGACTACATCCGCGAAGCCAACGTCGTTTCCGGCGAGGCGGGTGGTATTACCCAACACATTGGTGCCTACGAAGTAGCTGTTGGCGATGATCAAAAGAAAATTACTTTCCTGGATACTCCTGGCCACGAAGCCTTTACCGCGATGAGGGCAAGGGGAGCAAAAGTAACGGACATAGCCATCATCATCATTGCTGCCGACGACAACATCATGCCTCAAACCAAAGAGGCCATCAGTCACGCCCAGGCAGCCGGAGTGCCGATGGTTTTTGCCATCAACAAAGTGGATAAAGAAGGGGCTAAACCCGAAAGAATAAAGCAGGAACTCGCCTCTATGAATATCTTAGTAGAGGAATGGGGCGGCGAATATCAATCGCATGATATTTCTGCAAAAACGGGTCTTGGCATCAGTGAACTACTGGAGAAAGTCTTGCTCCAAGCCGAAATGCTCGAACTAAAAGCCAATCCTGATCGCAAATCAATTGGAACGGTCATTGAAGCATCTCTTGATAAAGGCCGGGGCTATGTGACAAAAATGTTGGTCCAGACCGGTACACTACACATTGGCGACCCAATCGTTGCCGGAGAATACTCCGGTAAGGTCAAGGCCATGTTTAATGAAAGGGGTAAACGAACAAAGGCAGCTGGCCCATCCACTCCAGTGCTTGTTTTAGGACTTGGTGGTGCGCCGCAAGCCGGAGATCGCTTCCGGGAGGTCGATTCCGAACAGGAAGCAAGGTCTATCGCCAATAAGCGGGCTCAGATCACAAGAGAACAAGCGAATCGGGCTACTAAACGCATTAGTCTCGACGAGATTGGAAGGCGATTGGCACTTGGTAACTTTAAAGAATTAAACCTTATCGTAAAGGGAGATGTGGATGGTTCGGTAGAAGCACTCTCCGATTCCCTGATCAAGCAATCCCACAAGACGGTACAGGTCAATGTCATCCACAAAGCAGTGGGGCAAATCATCGAATCAGATGTCTTGCTGGCTTCAGCTTCAGATGCCATTATCATTGGCTTCCAAGTACGACCTTCACTAGGCGCGCGGAAGCTGGCCGAACGAGAAGGTGTTGAAATTAAGACCTACTCCATTATTTATGAGGCCATTGAGGAATTGAAGTTGGCCATTGAAGGAATGCTTGAACCAACGAAGGAAGAAAAAATCGTAGGTCAGGTAGAAGTGCGGAATATCTTCAAGATCAGTAAAATTGGTACCATTGCCGGTTGTTACGTACAAGAAGGAAAGATTACCCGCAACACTCACATTCGATTGGTAAGAAATGGTATCGTCATCTATCCTACGAAAGAAGGGGCCATTGGAGAAATATCTTCTCTGAAACGGTTTAAAGATGACATTAAGGAAGTCAAATCCGGCCTGGAATGCGGTCTTTCGATCAAGAACTTTAACGACATTAAGGTTGGAGACATCATCGAAGGCTACGAAATTATTGAAATCAAACAAAAATTGATGAGCTGATAAGCATAAGCTCAAATCAGATTTAAGCATAAAAAAAGTCAGGATTCTCGTCCTGACTTTTTTTTTGTAATACCAATTAACGGAGAGCGTGATTATCTAGCAAAGGAAACGGCTCGTTTTTCGCGAATAACTGTCACTTTGATCTGCCCGGGATATTGCATCTCATCTTGTATTTTCTGAGAAATCATGAAGGAAAGATCATCTGCATATTGGTCGGTTACTTTTTCACTTTCAACAATCACGCGGAGTTCACGTCCTGCCTGCATTGCGTAAGCTTTCTGAACGCCATCGTGTCCCATGGCCAATTCTTCCAGTTCTCCAATTCGCTTCAGGTAGCTTTCGAGGATCTCTCTTCTGGCTCCGGGCCGAGCACCGGAAATGGCATCACACGCTTGCACAATCGGAGAAACAATATTATTCATTTCAATTTCGTCGTGGTGAGCACCTACTGCATTACAGACAACGGCATGTTCCTTATGTTTTTCACACATCTTCATTCCTAACAACGCGTGGGAAAGTTCTGTTTCTTCTTCTGCCACTTTCCCAATATCGTGGAGCAAACCAGACCTTTTTGCCAATTTGATCTGGCGTGAACTTAGTCCTAATTCAGCCGCCATGATTGCACATAGGTGGGCAGTCTCAACGGAGTGTTTCAATAGGTTTTGGCCGTAAGAAGACCGGAATCGCATCCGCCCAACCATTCTAACCAGGTAGGCATCTAATCCATGAATGTCCAATTCGATCACCGTTCGCTGTCCAATTTCAATAATTTGCTCTTCGAGTTGTTTGCGGGTTTTGGCAACAACTTCTTCAATTCTGGCCGGGTGAATTCGTCCATCCGCGACCAACCGCTTTAGAGATAAACGGCAGACCTCACGCCGGATCGGGTCAAAACTGGAAATCACAATAGCTTCGGGCGTATCATCGACTACGATTTCCGCACCGGTAGCTGCTTCCAGGGCTCTAATGTTTCGGCCTTCTCTACCGATAATCTGCCCTTTCAAATCGTCACTGTCTAAATTAAAAACGGAGACTGTATTTTCAATGGTGTATTCTGCACACATCCTTTGGATGCTCTGAATTACAATCTTCTTCGCCTCCTTATTTGCATTTGCCTGGGCTTGGGCAATCGTTTCTTTGATCAGCGCCATCGAGTCGGTTTCAGCCTTGGCTTTAACCGCTTCCAATAATTGTTCTTTAGCTTCTTGCTCACTAAGTTTTGCAACGACCTCTAAACCCTTAATGTGGCGTTCATTGGCTGAATCCAGTTCTTCTTTTTTCTTAGCCACGATGCGCAATTGCTTTTCGAGGTTTTCCCGGATGGTCTTAATTTCATTTTCCCGGGTTTCAATATCGCTTTTCAGGTTATTGATTTCCTGCATCTTCTCATCGAACTTATCCACCTTCTGATTGAGCTCTTTTTCCTGCGCCTTTACCTCCATTTCCCGCTCTTTCATTTCAACTAAGTGGTTGGCTTTTTTGCTTTCAAAGTCCGATTTCAATTTGCTGAAACGCTCTTTCGCCTCTTGAATTTTGCGTTGCTTGATGCTTTCATTTTTACGCTCCGCTTTTGAGACCAACCCTTCCGCCTTTATTTTTGCTTCATCAACCAATCTTTGTGCGGTTAATCGTGCTTCTTTTATTTCGATGTCAGCTTTGGCGTTGATTTCGTTGACTTTACTCTGATTTATTCTCTTAGCAACAAACTGTGCTATAAAATAGCCGGCAATCAACCCAATCACAACCCCGATTGCTATTCCGATTTCCATATTTCAAATATTTATGTGTAAGTAATTATTTTCCAGCACCAAATGGTTAATCTGTACGAACCATTGCAGAAACTCGAGATGACGGCCATCAATGAAAGACAAATAAAGTAATTGATAACTAGCCGCTTGGAATACCTATCAAATAGGTATTGCGCTTGTTAAGAGAAGGTCATAAGAGGTGTAGAAGTAAGTCCAGATGCTGTTACATATTCAGCATTTTATCGACAAATTCTTCCAGATGAGCGAGTTTTGAACGGATTGAGATGTCTTGGTCTGATGAAGAAAGCTTTTCTTTTTGCAATTCAACTGCATAGGTTAAGGCTGCCATGCACAGGCAGTCGAGCTTATCCTTGTTTTTGTAGGTCAGTTGAAAATGTTTGACTTTATCATTAACATCCTTAGCAATTTCTTTAATGGATGGTTCCTCTTCATTCCTGACTTTCAAGGGAAAGTGCCGACCGGCAATCACTACCGTAATGTTCACTAGATCCTTCCCATCCATAAATTAATTATTGTTTAACCACTCAATACATTTATCTATTTCCGTAATGTATTGATCAATACGCTCTTTTAAACTTTCAGGATCATCTGGCTGAAGTTCAGCATTTTGTGCTATAATCCTCTTATGAGCTTCTACTTTGTCCTGCAATTCCTCAACAGATTCGTTCTGTTCTGATAATTGCTTTCTTAAAAGCTCATTTTCTTGTTTTAGGGAAGCATTCTCTTGTTGGATATGCTCCACTTTAGAAGCTAGGAGTTTTACCTTTTCTTCTATATTATCAAATGTTTCCAAAAATTCCATTTACCATTAACAGTTCGAACGTTTTGTTCTGATCGAAAAATTTTAACTGTCTGAACAATTCGAATTTTTCGAACAAATCAAACATGTTTAATTACCTCCTAATTTCAGCCCCTAATTTAGCTTCATATTCGGCAATCAAATTATTCATAATTTTATCGATTTCTTTGTCTTTCAAGGTCTTCAACAGATCTTCAAAATGATAACTGACTGCGTAAGATTTCTTGTCTTTCCCCAGTCTTTCTTCATTTTTATAGACATCAAACAAGTTCACTTCCGTCAAAATCTTCTTACCAACTTTCTTGGCAATTGCTACAATATCACTAAATTTTACTGAATTTTCAACAACCAATGCCAAATCTCTTCGGATAGATGGGAATTTATTTAATTCTTCCGTAACAATTTTATGCTTCTTAAGTGCTTTAAAAACATGGTCCCAATTGAAGTCAGCAAACAGCACTGCTCCGCGTACATCCATTTTCCTTGTTAGCTTAGTAGACAACTGCCCAAACTCTACCAAAACCTGATTCCCACGATGAAATTTCAGCCCGTAAGCAAATAGGTTATTTTCAAGGTCTGAAACCTGGTAGTTTCCGACGCCCAAATATTTCAAAATATTGATAACAAACGCTTTAAGGCTATAAAAACTGGCTTCATTATTTTGGGTATTCAACCAGTTTTCTTTCTGGCGCTTTCCGGTCATAAACAGCGTCAAGTGACTGTCTTCCTTGATCTGCCCTTCCTCATCTTGGCGGTAGGATTTCCCAAATTCATACAGCTTTAAGTTACCTTGTTGCCGATTCTGATTCCGGACAATCGCCTCCAGGCCACTAAAGATCATATCCGGACGCATGATGTCCAAGTGTACGTTTGAGGTGTTGTTGATAAAGACCAGCGAGGAATCAGGCATTTGTGCCGGACCTTCCTGGTAGTATCTAGACTCCGACAGCGAAACGGCCATCATTTCCAGGAATCCATTAGCTGCCAGGTAATCACAGGTCTTATTGCGGATCTCCGCCGGATCGGGTTGAGGGGAGATTGTGATAGCAGTATTCAACTTATCCGAAACCGGCACTTTATTAAAACCATAAATTCTTAGGATTTCCTCAATCACATCAACTTCCCTGACCACATCCGCTTTATTCGTTGGCACAGCGACCGTAAAAAAGGTATCCGTCTCTTTCAAGATCTCCATCTCCATCGCTTCCAGGATCTCTCGGATTTCCTCCTTGGAAATGACGGCCCCAATCAGGAGATTCACTCTTTGATAACGGACATCGATTTGTCGGCGCTCGATTGGCTGTGGATAAATATCCACGACTTCGGAAGCAATGACTCCTTCAGCCAATTCCTGAATCAAGAGGCTAGCTCGTTTCAGGGCATATAAGGAGATATTGGGATCACTTCCCTTTTCAAATACCTTGGCCGCATCGGTGCGCAAATTATGGCGCATGCTCGTTCTACGAACCCATTTGGCATTGAAATGGGCCGACTCCAGGAATATTGCTGTCGTATTGTCTTTAACACCTGATTTTATGCCGCCAAAAACACCTGCAATGCACATGCCATTAGATTGACCATCACAGATCATTAGATCTTCATCTGAAAGGGTACGTTCTACTTCATCCAGCGATAAGAATTTGGCGCCGGCCGGTAGTGTTTTGACAATTACTTTTTGATCTTTGATCTCCGCCAAATCGAAGGCATGAAGCGGTTGACCAGTCTCATGCAAGACGAAGTTGGTAATATCAACAATGTTATTGATGGGCCGCACGCCGACTGCTTGCAGTCTCCTTTTCAGCCAGTCTGGCGACTCCTTCACCTTCAAGTCCTTGATTGAAACACCTACATAGCGTGGACAAGCTTCGGTATTCTCCACCACGACTTCAACCGGCAGATCATTGGTTGCTGTTTTAAAAGCATCGACGCTGGCCAGATTTAGTCGTCCATCGTGGTTATAATTGATCTTTAATGCAGCGGCTAGATCCTTTGCGGTGCCCAGGTGATTGGTGGCATCGGACCTGTTCGGAGTTAGTCCGATTTCGTAAACATAATCTTTCTCTACTTCATAATAATCCTTAGCCAGGGTGCCTACTTTTACTTCGGAAGGCAACACAATGATACCATCGTGATCATCGCCAAGTCCGAGTTCGTCTTCCGCACAAATCATTCCCTCGGAGACTTCGCCGCGGATTTTACCCTTTTTTATCTTCCAAGGCTCGCCTTCTTTATCATAGAGCGTAGTGCCAATGGTGGCTACCATAACTTTTTGGCCTGCGGCAACATTGGGAGCTCCACATACAATCTGAAGCTCGGTTTCCGCGCCTACGTCTACTTTAGTTAGCGATAACTTATCGGCATTGGGGTGTTTTCCACAGCTGGTTACGTGGCCAACGACAACGCCTTCCAAACCTCCTTTCACACTATCGATCTCTTCCATTCCCTCTACTTCGAGTCCTATGTCCGTCAGTATTTCTCCGACTTTTTCAGGATCCAAGTCTATATTAATGTAATCTTTTAACCAGTTTAAAGAAATTTGCATTTGTCGGTCCTTTATTCATGTTCTATCAAGAGGAGCACAAAAATAGGGTAATTATTTCTCCTATACCAATCCTATTCAAGCAATCTTACTTTGTGAGCCTGAAGCACTTCTTTGCTCTCACCGGCGACGCTGACAAATGCAATCAAGTCGATGTTTTCCGCCAACCATTCAGCCGGTAATACCGTTGAAAATGAATTGCAAAAAATCGCTCCCGCTGTAATTTCACCTTCTGGCGCAATCCCACTAAAATTAGTCAGGACATCCCGCAGGATATGTTGGTGCACGTAGTCTGCTTGCAAGCCGTCAGGAGTTAGTTGAAAATCGGCCACTTCATTTTCGGTAACCATGACCGTCAGGCGAATCCCCTCATACACACTTAAATCTTCTTCCACAAAAACGGTAACCTCTGTGTCCAATTGCCTGGTTGTCGACTCGAAAGATTTACTGATTTGAATCTTGACAACAGGATCGACATTTTTTTCCTGAACTACAAAACCTGGCCATAAGTTGCGCCCCAACTGTAAGTCAAATTCTCCTTCAAAGATTTTCCGATTGATGACAGCCGTCGGATATCCAATAGGGTTACCCAAAAAGTCAATGAGCTCACTCCCGTCTTCCGTTCGGAAATCGTAAAGACTTTCGTCGTATGGGGGAGAAAAAGATCCGGCATGGATCGAAACTGCGATCAATTGTTTGCCATGAATATCAATCAGATCTTGAATGGCCTTACTGCCCGCCGGGCAGTTGACACATTGTACTCCCGTAAATTCTTCAATCAACACTTGACGCTTCTGGTCGGCCACCAAATCTCGGGTAGCACCTCCACAAATTTCCTGTGGTCCTGCCGGTGTCACTACCGGTGGAATTTCCTCACAAGAACTGCCCAGTAAGGTGATCAAAACAACGAGCAATAGTTTTTTCATAGGATTAATAGTCTTTGGTTCTAAAAGGAAGAATTGACGGTCATCTTCACACCACTGAAAGCCGGTTCTAGTCGACAAATACCACCAGCACAGACGATGCCTTCTACCTGTTTAACGAAGCTCAGTGAGAATCGATTGGCTTTGTGTGTATAGTATATGTCGAAACGGGGAAAATGGAGGCTTTTTTCCTCGCCGTTTTCATCCCGGGGTGAGTTTTTACCAGGGCTAATGTTGAACATATCAGAAGCAGTGAAGGTCCAGTGAGGGGCAATCGAATACTCCGCCAAACCGAAAACCCAATCACCGTAGTCTTGTTTGGTGCTGGACTTAACGTCTTGGCCAACGTTCATGTATTGCGCCTCGAAACGGAGCGCACGTTTACGGCTGACTTTATAAAGGAACTCGGCAAAGGGAGTAATCGTTTGTACATCCGGCACACCGGGTTTAAACTCATACACTTCCTGGTTATAAGACTGTAATTGAACACCGGAAATAAGGGTCCACAAGCGCGTTTTCTTTACCGTGACTTCAGTGTACAATTCTGCATACAACATGTCACCCTCCAGGTCAGTCAAATTAGAGTAGTTGACATTGAATCCCAATTCCCGGGAAGGAGCAAACTTCAAGTCCGCCTGAATCCCATATTCTCCCAATTCCTGAGTGGCGGGACTGTATCGGGCGGTTAGCCGGTAGGTATTGATTTTTGCCAGTGAAGGCTGAAAACTAATCATGCCGCGATTGAGAACTGCCTGCGGTCTTGTCCGCAGGGTAAAGTTTTCAGTTCTTCGACCTTCTATCGTCAGTCCCAACCCCTTGGTCGCAAATCCGATACTGGTATAAATGACAGAACCACTGGCATTGGTAAATTTGTCGCCAACCACCAAAGTAGAATCTACGAGGAAAGTTCCAAATGGATCGTTGAAAGCATCCTCTGTTTTGTAAGCTGTTTCGACATACCAGTTAAAATTACCAAAGGTCAGTGTATTGTAAAGTGAGAATGCATATACATTGTAATTGGGGATAAAGGCATCTTCTACGGTATAGGTATTAAGAGTCGATACCAGGGCATCCATAGTAGCGTCATCGAGGGTACGGTTCATAACTCCAAATCCGGGAGCGAGGGTGATTGTTTTTTTTCGATTGGTCTGAGCAGAGATGAAGCCCTCTACCGAAAGTCCCTTGATGATGGATCCATATTGATCAAACTGTTGCTTTTGGCGTCCCGTAAACCCTTTTATCTGCCAGTTGTCTCCCAAATCGTAGGTGAGTCGCATGCCTATCAAAGCGTTGTCGATGGCAAGGGGGCGTTCTTCATAAGCCCGGAAAATCAACCCGCTACCGATCTGATCATAAATGTACCCAGCAGTAATGCCCAGTTTTTCCACTTTTGTTTGGATAAACCAACGTCCGATACCCTGATCCGTATAAGAATCGCTGGGATTCAAAAGATTAGAGTTATTGAAAACATCGAAACGCAAACCAAAATCAAAACCCCAGTTGCTGTAGGCCAAATTCATCCATGCGTCGGCGCCGTACAACTGACGATCGTATTGCGGGATATTCGCTGCCCCGATCAAGCTGTCGCGAATGAAGAAGTTGGTATTTAATTCGAGGTTACCAGACACTTTACCGCCATTATTATTCTGCAAAAAGCGATCTTCCGTCTGTCCTGTCAAGTGACTCAGTCCAAGGGTCAAAAACAAAATTACAGCTAAGCAATAAGCACATCTTTTATGCGCTATATATTGAGGGAGTTGCATTATATTTACACTTTAAGGTGACGCTAAATTAAAATTATTATATCCTATGTTGTACTCAAAACTGCTTTTAAGTGCATGTTTCTTCACAAGCATTTCCTTTGTTGCTGCCCAGAAATCCTTTCCGGATGTTGAAGTATATACGTTAGATGGACAAAAAGTTCAGCTAAAGGAGCACGTAAGTAAAGGAAAAATTTCTGTTATAAGTATGTGGGCTACCTGGTGTTCGCCCTGTAAGAAGGAGTTAGATGCCTTTGCCGAATTATACGAAGATTGGCAAGAAGAGTTCGATGTAGAAATTATTGCCATCACTATTGATACTCGTCGTGCCCTGGCCAAGGTACCAGCCATGATTGCTACCAAAAACTGGGAGTACACCATATTTTCAGATCCTAACAATTCTTTGCGCAACTCACTACAATTTCAGTCTATTCCACAAACTTTTCTAGTTGACCAAGAAGGCCAGATCGTCTATTCACACAATGGATATGTCGCAGGAGATGAATATGAACTGGAAGATGAGATCAAGGCTTTGACAGAATAGTAGTTTTAATCTCCTTCAAGTTGAGGAGTTCTACGATGCATTGTGCCTTGCTCGTAGGAATAAGCAAGCCTTATCAAGATTGGTTCGTCGTACATTCTTCCTAGAAATTGGAGTCCAACCGGAAGGTTGCCCCCTATATATCCCATTGGGACCGTAAAGGCTGGTTGCCCCGTATGAGGTGCAATTACTTGATTATTATCCCCGTCGTATTCCTCCTGGAAGAAATCAATTCTTGCCGGTTTATTATTCCATGTGGGATAGATGATCGCATCCAATTGCAAAGAATCCATCACGTTTTCAATCGATTGTCTGAATGCTACTCGTCGGACATCCCGATAGGCATCCAAACAATCTATCTGAGGATGGCCAGGCCTTCCTTGGACCCCAGCGTATCTGTTTAAGCGATTGGTGGCAAATTCAGACTTAGACCCTATTTTAATAATGTCTTCCAAAGTTTTAATACCATCAATTCTGACATACTCAACAAGGTAGGTCTCCAGGTCCGCTCTAAAAACACTGCACCATTGATTTTGTCGTAAAGAAGAGAATTCAGGAACAATTGTCGGATCGATGATCTCGGCCCCCAGGGACTCTAAATCGGCAATCGCTTTTTCAAACAAATCGGAGATTTCATCATCTGGGTTTTCCTCACTCAATTCTCTGAGGACACCAATTCTGGCACCTTTCAATCCATCCTTGTCAAGAAACTGCAAATAATTCTCTTCCGTCTTTCCCTCTGAGTATTTGGTGATGGGGTCTTTAGGATCTATTCCCACCATGATCTGCATTACCTTCGTCGCATCTTCTACCGTACGGCACATGGGGCCCACCACATCATTGCGCAGTGCAAGTGGTACGATGGCACTTCTACTAATCAGTCCTAAAGTCGTTCTAAAACCAACCAGGGCACAATGCGATGAAGGTCCGCGAATAGAATTTCCGGTGTCGGTCCCTAATCCAATGGCTCCAAAGTTAGCAGCAACGGCAGCTGCCGTGCCTCCACTGGAACCCGCCGGAACATGATCCAGGTTGTACGGATTTCTCGTAATTCCGGCCGTTGAACTTTCTGTATGCATAGGACTAAATGCCCATTCTGCCATATTTGATTTGGCAAGGATAATAGCCCCGGCATCTACCAGTCTTTTGATGATAAAGGCATCTTCTTCTGGAATAAAATCCCGGAGGGCCAGTGATCCTGCAGTCGTAGGAAGACCCTTGGTATTGATATTGTCCTTGACGATGATTGGAATGCCATGCAATGGGCGCAATTTACCCGTTTCCCGATATTCTTTATCCAATGTTTTGGCAATGGAAACAGCTTCAGGATTAATGGTTGTAATGGCATTCGTAAAGCTATCTAGCTTTTCAATCCTTTCCAGATAGGCCTCAACCAATTGCAAACTATTAAAAGCATTCTCCAGATAAGCTTTATGAATCTGTGCAATGGTTAGTTCCGACAGGTTGATTGGTTCTTCGAAAGCCGGGGTGCTACAAGCCGAGAAGAAGATCAACAGAAATAGAATCTGTTTCATAACTTTCATTGAAAAGCCCATCCTTGTAATTATACTGACGAATGCTGAAAGAGTCGCAAATTAATTGCCAAAGAGGTCTTAAGTAAGTCATCAAATATAGCTTTTAAATTTCTCTGAGCCCTTTTTCTGCTGGCCTGCTTTCTCCTTCAGTCATGTAGCGCAGCTATAATCCTTCAGTGCGGCATTGGCCAGCAAAAAAATGA
>JANQRV010000004.1 GCA_028284395.1 Saprospiraceae bacterium | reverse complement strand
CGTTTTTCTCCAGGGTTTCCGACTTTTTCTCCATTTCTAGAAAAGGGTGGGAAGATTTTTTCGGGAATGAGCTCTCTTTACCTCTGAGTGAATTCCTGCTGAAGATCGATGCCTTCAATAAGATCTGTGAAATTCGATCGAATACAGCAACGGCCGATGCATTTCGAAAACGTTTTTTTCGCTGGTTCAATGCCTTCCAATTAATGAAGTACTTGCACTATGTTCGGGATCACCATTATCCGGATGTTCCGGTTGTGGAAGCGGCACAGTGGTTGTTGCAACACCTCCCGGGTAACAAGACAGGACCCATGCGCAACGCCAAAGAACTACTGAAGGTCTTTCGAAATTTGGTACTTCATCCGCCGATCGAAACTCAAAAAACAATTCAATGAAGAGAATTTATCGCCTGCTCCGAGCTGCCTCTTTGGTCATTGTGCTTTATCTGGCCATCGTTTTGTTTCACGGAACGATTACGGACTTTCAACCGGTTGAAAAGTCCGTCCTCGAACCCGCACAAAGGAGTGATCGGGAATTGATTCCCGATACGACAATCTCCTTTTTGATTTGGAATATCGGTTATGCCGGTCTTGGGGAAGATGCCAATTTCTTTTACGATGGTGGAAACATGTGGGTGGCGGGATCAAAAATGGTCCATCCCGGACCGGAAAAAACAGCGAGGTATTTCGACGGGATTCAAAAGACCATAGGGTCGATCCAATCCGATTTCTTTTTGCTGCAGGAAACCGACTATGAATCGACCCGAAGTCAAGGGGTCAATCAGTTTGAAAACATCGGCTCATTGATGCCTGCCTATTCGGCCTATTTTTCCGTTAATTATCTGGCGCCTAGGGTTCCTATCCCCGTTTTTGAGCCGTGGCGGGCATACGGGAAGGTACACAGCGGGCTGGCAACTTATGCGGCCTATCAACCACTCGAATCGATGCGATTGCAATTGCCCGGCGAATACGGATGGCCGATCAAAATTTTTCAATTGGACCGATGTGTAGCTGTTCACCGCTTTTCAACCGTTCGTAATCGTCAATTGGTGGTTTGCAATATTCACAATTCCGCTTTTGATAAAGGTGGTCAGTTAAAGGCGCAGCAAATGGAATATTTGCGGACCTTTTTTTTGCATGAATTTGAAAAAGGGAATTTTGTGATTGCGGGCGGCGATTGGAATCAGTGTCCACCGTATTTCAAAACTGCTTCCTTAAATCCAGGCCAAAAAACCCCTTATCAACCTATAAACATTGACCCGGGGCTCATGCCCCACGACTGGCGTTGGATCTATGATGCACGTACTCCAACCAACCGCAGTGTTTCAAAAGCTTATCTCAAAGGTCAGACACCGGTGACCGTCATCGATTTTTTTCTGGTATCTCCCAATGTCAGAGTCCTCAATGCAAAAACGATCAACACGGAATTCCGTTTTTCTGACCACCAGCCGGTTTGGATGGAGGTACAATTAGAATTATGAAATATGGATTAAAGTTTTACTTTTACATTCTTGGTGATAACCCGGTTCCCACTTTTTAATAAAACCATATGCAAAAGAAGTCCAAACAACCGATTTCTCTGTTGGGCTTGTATCGCCAAACGCTAAAACACAAACAGGGAGTCCTACAAGTTATCTTGCTGCAACTCCTTTGGAGCGTACTCACGCTGATTTTTCCATTCCTTACTCAAATCCTTGTCGACCAAGGGATTAACTACCAGGATATGGAGATGATCCAATTGGTACTACTGGCTATGTTCATGCTGTTTATAGGTAGTGTTGCAGCGGATTTTTTCAAAAATTGGTTGATCAGGCACATCGGAGTTCGCTTAAATATGGACTTGGTAAACAATTACCTGGACCACTTGATCGCTCAGGGGATATACTATTTAGGGAGCCGTAAAGAGGGGGAGATCCTTCAGACCTATAATGAAAATTACCGCATAGAGATCTTCCTAACAAAATATACTACTGACCTTTTCGATCTTATATTTCGCTTCATTCTCTTCGGCATCCTCTTGTTTGTCTTTGATACTTCAGTGGGATGGATCTTCTTACTTTCCCTGGTCTTACTTTTTCTCTGGACATTGTCATTCTTACCCTATCGAAAAGGTCTGGACGAAATGCGATTCGGTGTTCAGGCCAGTACCCGCTCCCAATTGATCGAGATCTTCAATGGCATTGCCGATATCAAGGTCAATAATCTGGAATACGACCAAATGGGGCGTTGGTACGAAGCACAGGACCAATTTTCACTGGCACGGTTAAAGCTACTCCAGATTGCCCAGTGGGTGAGGGGAGGAGCTTACTTCATCAATTACGCCAAAGATATTTTCATTCTGTTCTTTACCGCAGTAGCAGTGGTAGAAGGTCAAATCACCCTGGGAACCATGTTGGCCATCCAATACGTCCTGGGGCAATTAAACCGGCCCATGATGCAGTTCTCGACCATTATCGGAGAATGGCTCGATGCAAAACTCAGTCTGGATCGAATCAATAAATTTTCCGGTGATGAAAGAGAAGAGTATCTGCCGCCAGAACACTTTCCACGCCTGGATTTTGCGGAAAAAATCGAAATCAGCCGCTTGGCCTATGAATACGAACCAGGCAAACAAGCACTCACCGATATTTCGCTTTCGCTGCCCTATGGACAAAAGATCGCCATCGTTGGAGAAAGCGGTAGCGGCAAATCGACCCTGATTAAGATTTTGTTGAAGTTGTTGCCTTATAACCGGGGATTAATCAATATCGGCAACCGGGATTTAAGGACCCTGGAACCAAAATCCTGGCGCAAGGGCCTCAGCACGGTTTTGCAGGAAGGATATGTATTTCAAGGAACCATCAAATACAACATTACACTGGAAGACGACGATCAGAAGATCGACTTCGGACTATTGCAGGAAGCCATTCGCGCCGCCTGCCTCGAAGAAGTCATCGATCAATTGACGGAAGGCATCGAGACCAAACTGGGCAAAGGCGGACAAGGACTGAGCAAGGGACAATCCCAAAGAGTGCTGGTGGCGCGTGCCGTTTACAAAAACAGCAATTACCTCATCATGGATGAACCTACCAGCGCCCTCGATAACATGACCTCTCGCAATGTCATTAAAAACATCAGCCGCTTCTTCGATGGAAAGTCAATCATTGTCGCCACCCACAAATTGCCGATTGCCGAATACTTTGATTACGTTTTCCTTTTTCGCAACGGGCGCATCATCGAACACGGTACCCATCTCGAATTGATGGAGCGAAAATCCGACTACTACGAACTGTACAACAGCTTCCTGAAGATCCAATAGCAACCACAGCAACATTAGCAACCACAGAAGCCACAGCAACAATAGTAACAACAGCAACCATAGCAACAATAGTAACAACAGCAACCACAGAAGCCACAGTAACAACAGCAACCACAGTAACAAAAGTAACCATGGCACTAGAACACAAACACATCAAGAAGAAATTACCGAAAAAGCTGATTCGTCGGGGCTACTTTATTGTTTTCATTTGCCTCTCTTTAATTGTAGCAACCCTTTACTTTATCGAATTCAAAGAGACTGTGACCGGAAAGGTTGTGTTGACCTCCGAGGTCATTCCTTACGAAGTATTTACACAACAGGCGGGGCGTTTAAGATTATTAGTAACGGAAAACCAGGGAGTGAGGAAAAATGACCCAGTTGCTTACCTCGAAAACGAAGTAGTTCTGGACGACTTTAAGAAATTGCAAAAAGACTTGGAAAGGCCTTTTTCGGCGAATGAATTTCTTGAAATAGATATTGAAAATTTGAAGGTGGGTACTTTGATCCACAGTAAAGTACAAGATATTTTTCGGGCAATCCAAAAACAAAAGAATTTTATTCTCAATGAAAAATCTAGGGACATAGTCGCCAAAAAAGAAAAAGAGGCAGATCTGCTAAGGGCTAAAATTGAAATTTTGCATCAAGAACAATCATTTCTCAAGGAGGCTTCGCAACTGGCCAAGGAACGAAAAGAACGAAATGAGGAAAGTTTCAAGGCCGATGCTTCTAATGAGATTGAAGTTGAAGCAGCTACCCAAGATTTCTTGGAGAAGTCGTCGGACCTGGAACAGAACAGAAGCCAGATCAAAGACCTCGAAATGCGGATTGAGACCATAGCGCAGGAGATCCTGGCTTTGTCTTCCCGAACGCAAATGACCAAAGCAACAGATGATCTCAATGTCAAACAGTCTTATCGTAGATTGAAAGACGCCATGCTGGATTGGGAAAAGAGATACGTATTGAAATCGGAAATCGATGGTACGTGCGTATTGAGTGATCCGATGATGGCCAATGTATATCTGAAGGAGAACACAAAAATAATGACCGTACGTCCCAAAAGACAAAATTCCATCAAAGCAATCATGCAACTACCGATTTTGAATTCCGGGAAAGTGCAAGTAGATCAGGAGGTCAATGTCAAATTGGCGAATTACCCCTTTAAGGAATACGGTGTTTTGAAAGCAAAAATAGCTGAAATTGGAGTTTTACCCAACGCCGGCAATTACAATGTCCATTTATCCTTCCCTAAGGATATGCAAACTACCTATGATCTTAAACTGACTTTCGAGCAATTGCTGGAAGGAGAGGGGGAGATCATTATTGGCCGTTTTAGTTTGTTGGCGCGAATTTGGCAGGAGATTCGGTCGGAGCGGTTGAATGAGTGAATAGCTTCCTCTTACAATAATTCCTGTATCTTTTCTTTGAGCCATCTAACACTAACAACTCCTTCCGATTCATCAATTTCTTTATTCAACTTGTTGAGGGCCTTCTTGTCATTAGGAGGGATTCGAGTCAATTTCTTGGTGAATTTAATGAGATTCATGTATCTTTTTCGGCTCTGTAAAGAAATATCTTGATGTCGATTCAAATACACTCTAAAGCTTTCGAACAAGGAATCGAGGGGTTCGATCTCATCTAATTCGTAATAGGTTGCGATCAACATGGTTTTGGAGTCAATGTTGTAAGAGGGGTCATCATATTCAACATCTCGGAGTTGCTCAATTACCTTTTCATATCTTTTCTGATAAAAGAATAACAAACCCAAATTGTAGGTGACTGCATTCTTCCTTAAGTCTTCGGGCAAATAACTATTATATTCTTTGATGAAGTTTTCTGCCCAGTCAAATTCACCAATTCTTAATGATACAGAAATTATGTTTTTAAAATACCAAGGATTGAGCTCCGAATTATAAATGATAATTTCTTTTTCCAATAGATCTTTATAAAGTAGAAACAATTCGGTCATAAACTCTTTATGCCCTTTGTTAATTCTCCGCGCACAAAAGTTAAGAGCAGCCATGTACAACGTTTCCCGTGCTTCTTGTTTAGGGAATAACAAACCGAATCTATTGAGCGAATTTTTTAGTTTGTAGTAATTGTCGTCGTTATCGGTGTTCGTTAGGGTTAAATAGATTAAGTAATAAATAGCTACCGGAGGAGGTAAGTCTTCAGAGGGTATGTTTTGAAGGTAACCGGTTATTTCTTCAATCAATGGAAATTCGTATTCATGGGCTACAAAGTTTTTCTGGGTGAGGATAGCACAGTAGTATTTTAATTTCTCGGCCAGATAAAAAGAATCTAAATTGAGACCGAGCGCTTCGATGTTGCTCTTGGAAGACCGGTTTAATTCGAATTCTGTCAGATCATAGTATTTCTTCTCAATATCGTACTGATGAAAATAATAGTCCGCATTCCTGAGTTCAAATTTTCTGGATTCATCTCTAGCTGACTTCACAGCGCTATTGTAGAGTTTTTCGATTTTCCGCTCACCAATGGCTTCGAGTAGATAGGTTGTCCGATTAATCGGGCTCTCTTCGAATTTCTGTTGGATGACATATCCTTCTACCAACTTGAGTAGATCGGATAAGTACTTGCGAAGTCGCGTATCGTTAAAAGATTTATCCTTTTTGATGCGGCTCCACAAAAAATCTTTAGTCATTTCCTTCTCTGATCCATTGTTGATATGCTTAATAAACACTTCATATAATTCAACTAGAGATTCATCACGATTAAAATATGGTGAAGAAAGGTACTTGCGCAGTCTATTTTGCTCGTACTTATCGAACGATGACAATAGTGTGTATAGTTTTGTGTTTTTCATAAGACGATAAGGACTCGTATTTCCAATCTAATTGCACTTCCTATTTTGAAATTGCCTCCTTAAAACCGGTGCCTGGAGGCCATTTAATTAATTTCACAATTACAACTGCAATTTGTTAATATTTATTGGATTTTTCTATGGTTAATTGTGCTAAAATATTTCACAAATACTTTTGACTACAAATTTACTTTTTCCTAAAGTAAATGATAGCTTATTTCTCGGTTTGCTTGGTCGATTGAATAAATTTTTTGTATCTTGCCCCCAGCAATGAAAATAATATCCACGGCCATGAATGTATTTCTACGAAGAAGCATTAAAATACTACTGATTTGGCTTTTTGCCATTCCCATCTCTGGCTTTTCACAAATTCAGGAAGATACGGTTGAGATTTCTACTTATATGAATCAACCTGTCGTATACGACATCGATGAATTTGTACAAAGCCCCTTCACCGTCGACCCTCCTTTACAAGGAGCTCTCATCGGACCAGTACTTGTCGATAACTCCTATTATTCAATGACTTACAACCCAGGGCCGGGGTTTGTGGGAATTGATTATTTTAGTTTGATTATGACTGTTCAGGGGTTTCCGAAAAAGATGTGGTATAAGGTAACGGTGAATCGTTCGGTAGTTACGGCCGCTGCAGATTTTGCCGAGACCAGCACCGACACCCCAATTGATATTGAGGTCTTAATTAACGACAATGGCACCGCAGATATTCTTGAATTAAATGGTATTTCGCTGGTCAATAACGGTACGGCGTCTTTTCAGGAGGGAGAATCGTTTATTTCATTCAATCCTGCCCCTGGCTTCGTTGGCATGGCTTACGTTAATTACACCGTTTGCGATGATTTGGGAACCTGTAGCCAAGGAACGGTGACCATAAATGTAATCGATGAAGATGCGCCGGTAAGTTCTGAAACACAGAATATCTTTACGAAAAAGAATACCACGCAAGTAGTGGTAATGCCACTGGACTTTACGGTTGCTTCTGCGCCGGAAAATGGGGCCTTTGATCCTTTGACCAATACATATACCCCGAATCAGGATTACGTTGGAGAAGACGTTTTTGTTTTTTCGGATGGCACTAATACGATTACGGTGCAAATGCAGGTGTTGGACTTTGAAGAAAAAGAGTATACCACGAACGATAAGATTTTTACTACCTCCTACTCTCCAGTTGAATTTAATGTTTTGGATAATGATTTTAGTAGCAGTTGCTTCGAAATTGTTACCCAACCCTCCTTTGGGCAAATTGAAGTGGGAGTATTTCCGGTGGGATTGATCAATTATACACCTTCCGAAGGGTTTGTCGGAGTCGATAGATTCACCTATTCGGTCAAACCGCCATTTTGTGCGGGAGAGCCGGAAATTGCTACCGTTGAAGTTCACGTAAGCAATTACGAACCCTCTTCAGCAAAGTATTTCTTTGTTACGCCAAAGAGGACTCCACTGGTTTTGAGTTATGATATTCCGGTCTCCAACTTTGCATTTGAGGTCACTCAGCAAGGAGAACTCGGTGAGATTTCTTTTATGCCCGGACCGGTGGATACCGAGATCTATGGTGTGCCGATCAAAGGAAATAACATCCTGGTTTACATTCCACATCCGGAATCTATTGCGGGTACTGATAATGTCCAAGTCGATTATTGCCTGAGTAGTTCTTCTGGTGGTTGCTCTCATAGCGCTTCCATGAAAGCAGAGATCTTCATCATTGATCCGCCGCTTCCGGAGGGGGCGGAAGGACACTGTGTACAAGATTGTGTTTTTCCGGGGGATTTGAATCACGACGGTATTGTCAATGTTGCAGACTTGTTGCAGATCGGAGTGACAATGGGAGAGAAGGGAAGACCTAGACCGAATGCTGATATCACTCAATGGTATGGGCAATATTCTGAAGACTGGGATAAGGATAAAGAGCCAGGAGCAGTGAACATGAAGCATGTAGATTCAGATGGTGATAGTATTATATCTGTGATAGATACCCTAGCCATTAACCTTCATTATGGCAAGACCCACAATATCATTCCGACCCGTATACCTTCTTTTGATGGGAATATATATTTGGTAGGTGATGTTAGTGAAGCGGAACCGGGAGATGTAGTAACATTCTCTTTGTTCATGGGGAACGAAAATAATCCACAGATTGATGTGTACGGCTTCACGCTTCCATTTGAATACAGTCCGGAATTTTTTGTTCCTTCAAGTGTTCAAGTTCATTTCTCTAATGATAGTTGGCTGGCACACAATTCAGCAATTTTGCAAATGGCTCACAACGATCATGAAGGATTCCTGGAAGCCGCTTTCACTCGGACCAATGGCATCTCTGCCAGCGGATATGGTTTTGCCGGTGAAGCTAGTGTTATTATTGCCGAAAATATTGAAGGATTCAGACCAGATGAAGATGAGATTGAAGTAGAGATAGGAGGTGGACTTTCAAAAGTAATGAATAGCGCAGGACAGATCTCAGGGGCTTCAGTTGTTGGAACTACCTTGCGAATAAAGTTGCGCGATTCTGGTGACGGTGAATTAACTGATAAAGCCATCACCGAAGACCAACTAAAAGTATATCCCAATCCGGCACAACAACTACTAAATGTACACCTGAACGGACGCAATGAATTTCAGCGTGTCCTGGTACACGATATTACTGGTCGCAGGATCATGGATACGGGCGAAATGCAAAGCAACCATGCTCAGTTGAATGTAAGTGAATTGGACAATGGTCTTTACTTTATGAACGTTTATACAGAAGAAGGTATTCTCAATAAGCGTTTCGAAGTAATCAAACCTTAAGAAAGAGATTTGTTGATTTGTTCTTTGAAGTAGGAATAAATCTGATCACATTTTCGTGTCGGATAATGCTTTGACACTGAAGCCGATAAAATGTGGTCTATTTTTGAATAAAGTTTAGTGTCGAGAGAAAATTTGTTGGAATACTTAGTGTAAATGTGAGAATAATTATTAACTTTATGCTTTGTATTCACGCATTCTCCCAAAACTGATATAACTGACAAGTTATTGCGGCAATTTTCCTATAAGAAGGATCATTATCTAAAATTGCCGGCATCAATCAAATATCGAAACATTCATTGCTTTTTTATATTCGTGGAATTATAATCATTGCTAGTGAGTCGCACTTCATCGTGCGGCTTTTTTTTTGCCCTTTACTTTCTTGCCGTTCTCCTCTTTTTTCAAAGGTTTTTCCAAACACCAAAAGCTGAAGTGTAATTTGATCTCGTGCTTGCCACCGAGTAGAAGTCCTTGGAGGGTCGAATCAAGAATGATTGAGGAGGTGTTTAGACAATTTGGGGCAAGAATGCCACCCGTTTTAGGACAAATTCGAAGTTTTTTTCAAGAAAAAAGCCTGCAAAACAAGACCTTAATGGCATTAAATATTCACTATTTAGCTTTGTTTTATGGATTTAAATACATGATTATCAGATTGTTGTGTATATTGATATCAATTTTTTTCTTTCACAATCCCTGGTTTTTGTCTTTGCTAAGGGTGTGAAAAAGTTGAATATTTGTAATGTGAAAGGAAGGAAACAGAGGAAGAATAAAAGTTATTTGAAAAAAGATATGTTCATGGGATTATAATTTGTTGGTAGTGAGCCATCCGTCACCGACAGATGGCTTACTCACTAATTTTTCTTAATCCTGCATAAGATATAAGAGTTCCTATAAAACAAAAAAAGCTGATTCAGAAAGTGAATCAGCCTCAATACATTCATGGGATTACTCTATTGTATATAATGATAACGCAAAGTTAATAATTTGCGCTGTTTTTACAAAGGAAAAAATATATTCATTTTGGATATGTTCATGGGATTATAATTTAAGCCGCTCCATCGAGCGGCTTTTTTTATTGGTAGAGACAGCGTTTTCCCTTCTCCAACGTTCCTTTATAAATAAGTTTTTTCAGAAAGAAAAGAATTGCTTTTCCAATGCGGAATCCTTCAAAGATAAATTTCCGCTTTGCTGAAGCTCAAGAAATAAAAGAATCTGGTTTTTAGTTGGTTTTGTTTGTTAGATCGAAAGGGTATGGACTTCTATACCCTTTTTCTTTTGGACCTATGGTTCGGGCAGTAAGCGCAGCTACAACTTATTTTGATTCACAATGACCAGTAGGTCATCACGGTAATTCTTCCCGATCGGCAGGTGCTTGGTCTGACCTTTTTCATCTACTTCTACCATATTTCCGACAACAGCATTGATTCGATTGACATTGATGATGTAGGAACGGTGGATGCGTCGAAACATAAATTTGGGCAATTTGTCTTCTAGGCTCTTCATGGTCTGGAGTGTAATGACTCTATTTGATTCCATGCGAATGATTACATAATCCTTCAGACCTTCGATGTAGAGAATATCGGAATAATTGACCTTGACCAATTTCTTATCTGCCTTCACGAAAATATAATCGCTGGATGGACCATTGTTGTTAGCTGCGTTGCCAGCTCCTTCATTCCTTGACAAATTGATTTGTTCGATTGCTTTGTTGACCGCTTTCATAAAGCGTTCCAGGGAAATGGGTTTGAGGAGGTAATCAAGAGCATTCAATTCAAACCCCTCTAACGCGTAATTCGGGTATGCAGTTGTGAAGATCACTAAGGGCGGATTGGAGAGCGTCTTCAAAAAGTCGATGCCGGTCAATTGAGGCATCTGTATATCGAGGAACATCAGATCGATGTCCTCTCTTTTTAGCATTTCATTTGCTTCCAGAGCATTGCTACATTTGCCAATGAGGTTAAGATCCGGTAATTTTTCCACATAAGTCTCCAATACGTCCTGAGCTAAAGGCTCATCATCTACAATGATTACATTTATCATAATGCTTCGGTTAATTTAAGAATCCGCAAGATCTATATCCAAAGATACGGCATAACTCTTGGGTTTGTTGTTTATTTTCAGATCGTACTTATTCAAATAGAGAATATTCAGTCGTCGCTTGACATTGACCAATCCTATTCCACCACTTTTCCGGTTTGCGTTGGGAATGTGGGAAGGTAAAGCATCTGCTTTACTATTTTCAATGAAAAAATGTACCTTGGGTCCTTCTATTTGCAACTTGATGTGAACAAATCCCTGGGATATATGGTTGTTCAAACCGTGTTTAAAACTGTTTTCCAAAAAGGGAATGAACATCAGTGGCGCGATCTTTTGTTCGCTGGCGTGCCCTTCTACTTCAAAATCGATGGCGACATTTTTGCCTTGTCTTAATCGCTCGAGATCCAAGTAGTTTTTGATGTAGTTGATTTCCTTGCTCAACAATACCTTTTTTTCATTGCATTCATAAAGCATATAGCGCATCATCTCGGACAGTTTGATGACAATTTCCGGCGCTTTATCCGACTTTTTAAGCGTCAGTGCATAAAGATTATTTAGGGTGTTAAAAAGGAAATGCGGGTTGATCTGGGATTTTAGGAACCTAAGTTCCGACTGCATCGTTTGTGTTTGTAATTCTTGGCGTTCCCGTAAGTGTCGCAGCCAGTCGCTAATGATTTTTACAATCGTGGAACCGCTGGCGACGAAGAAAGTGAAAATGAAGATGCCATTCAGATTCGCGATCAAAGCCTGCTGCAATTCGGGGTATTGGGACGCCTTCAAGACCAATATCAACACCTTTAAAGGTGTGATCACTATGGCAGATAATACCAGTAGGCCGCCGTACTGAAGGAAACGATTCTGAGTGAGGAAATTCGGTATCAGATAGAAGAGGTTAAAGTAGACGATGGCACCGTAGAAAAACAGATTGATCAATTCGTTGGTGAGATGAAAAAAGAAACTCTGGTTCGTTTCTTTAATCACCATCAAAAACACTAGAAAAGCCAACCAAAATATGGAGTGATACACAATTCTTTTTGACATCACCCTGTAAATCCGCTGTGCTAAACTGTTCGATATAACCTTCTCCACATACTTTAAATTAAAAACAATTCAATATCCCAACTTAGGAGAATAAAATAACAATTAATTAGATAAAATTAACCTTCTAATGGATTTATAGCAACATTCCTTAAATTTGCACCTTTAAAACCAAGATCCGGATGGTTTACTTAACTAGAAGAGAAAGATTTAATGCTGCCCACAAGCTTTGGGTAAAAGAGTGGGGCGAACAAAAAAACTTCGAGGTCTTCGGCAAATGTGCCAACAAAAACTGGCATGGTCATAATTATGAACTATTTATCACGGTAAAGGGAATCCCCGATCCCGTCACTGGATTCATCGTAGATGTCAAGCATTTAAGCAAGCTTATTAAGCAACACATCACCGATAAAGTCGACCATACCAACCTGAATCTCGATGTCGATTTTATCCCTGAAGGTATGCAGCCTACAACGGAAAACCTGGCCATTTTGTTTTGGAAAGTACTGGAACCCCACTTACCCGACGGGGCCAAACTGCATTGCATCCGTCTATGTGAAACAGAAAACATTTTTGCCGAATATTACGGGGAAAATCTTCATTGAGTAAACTCTATCCTAACTTCGATGTTCCTATCTTGACAAGCTCATTTAAATGAGCTTTTATTAAGAAATTTACAGGAATGAATTATTTGAAGACAGAGAAATACAGCAATTCAATCACCAGTTCTCTTAAAGAAAACTACAAGGATATTTTGGAAGGGGTAGGAGAGGATCCAAGCCGAGAAGGGTTGGTTAAAACACCGGACCGCGCTGCCAAAGCCATGCAGTTTTTAACGCAGGGATACGAACAGGATGCATCGCAAATCCTTCGATCGGCCATGTTCAAGGAGGATTACAATGAGATGGTGATTGTAAAAGACATCGAACTGTATTCGCTTTGCGAGCATCATATCCTGCCATTTTTTGGTAAAGCTCATGTAGCGTACATTCCAAATGGACACATTGTTGGACTGAGCAAGATCCCGAGAGTCATTGATGTCTTTGCCAGGAGATTACAAGTACAAGAGCGATTGACTCACCAGATTTTGCACTGCCTACAGGATACCTTGAATCCACTTGGCGTAGCCATCGTAGTGGAAGCTCAGCACATGTGCATGATGATGCGAGGAGTGCAGAAACAAAATTCCCTCACCACTACTTCTGCCTTTACCGGCGAATTTAAGAACGAAGAAACCAGAAGTGAATTTCTAAGCTTGCTCGGCACTAAATTGCACTAGATGTTGAATTACCCATTCAATGAAATCAGTTTCGGGTCGGTTATTCCGTTCTTTATTTGACGGGATTTATTTAGTTTTGCCGGATGGTCAATGCCTACAATTGGAATTGGCAGCCGTTTGACTGTACAGCAAGTACCAAGTTTTACCAAACAACGATAAACCAGTCTTGATGAAAGGATACGTTTTTCCAGGACAAGCCTCCCAATTCGAAGGGATGGGCAAGGATATGTACGAGGCTTCGGAAGAAGCCAAATCACTATTTGAAAATGCCAACGACCTGCTGGGATTTCGAATAACGGATGTCATGTTTGAAGGAAGCGCTGAAGATTTAAAGCAGACTAAAGTCACACAGCCGGCTGTTTTCTTGCACTCGATTGTCAAGGCTAGTATGCATCAGAGTGATTTTGAACCGGGAGCCGTAGCTGGCCATTCTTTGGGAGAGTTTTCGGCTTTGGTAGCGGCCAAGGCACTGTCGTTTGAAGACGCCTTAAAATTGGTTTATCAAAGAGCAATGGCCATGCAGAAGGCCTGCGAGGCGACCGAAAGTACAATGGCTGCAATCCTGGGTTTGGAGGATGAAGTTATTGAATCGGCCCTGGAGGCCATTCCGGATATTGTCGTAGCGGCTAACTACAATTGTCCCGGGCAATTGGTGATTTCAGGAACGATTAGCGGGATCAATACTGCGGTTGAAAAGTTAAAAGAACTGGGGGCGAGACGGGCTTTGGTTTTACCGGTTGGTGGTGCCTTCCATTCTCCACTGATGGAACCGGCCAAGGAAGAGCTTTCTAAGGCCATCATGGCTACCAGTTTTCAAGAGCCCATCTGCCCGATTTACCAGAATGTCAATGCCAAACCCGAAAAAGATCCGGAAAAAATCAAGCAAAATCTGATCGACCAATTGACCGGACCCGTAAAGTGGACCCAAACAATGCAGAATATGATCGCCGATGGCATTACCGAATTCATCGAGGTGGGGGGGACCGGTAAAGTCCTCCAGGGTTTCGTGAAACGGCTTGATCGCCGGTTCCCGACGTCCAGTTTATAGCAGGATGCACCCTGTCACATTGGTTCAATATATTGCTTTTTCTTTTATGAAAGATTTTATTTTCGGAATAGAGTTTGAAGATTAAAATTGAAACAACGCAAAAGAAGGCTATGAATACTCTAGGAATCAATATTGGAAAAGTACTTTTGTCCGAACCATTCATGTTGGATCCCAACTTCAAGCGTTCGGCAGTGATCCTTTGTGAACACAACCGGGAGGGTAGCATCGGCTTTATTATGAATAAGCCTTTAAACATCCGAATCGATGAGTTGGTAGAAGGTTTTCCTGACTTTGACTCCGAGGTCTTCTTTGGTGGCCCCGTCCAGACCGATACCATTCATTACATTCACAACGTTGGCGACTTACTCGAAGACAGTATTATGATCTCCGACGGTGTTTACTGGGGAGGGGATTTTGATAAACTCAAATTTCTCATAACTTCCAATATGATCTTGGCCAAGGACATTCGGTTTTTTGTCGGATATTCGGGATGGGGAGAAGGGCAATTATCCGATGAGCTGACCTACGGTTCGTGGGTGGTAGCAGACATGGATGCCAATTACCTGTTCAAGTCTCGCCCCAATGAATTGTGGAGTCAGGTGATGAATAATAAAGGAAATGCTTATTCCGTAATTGCACAAATGCCGGATTCCGTGATTTGGAATTGATTTTTAATCACGGACTTACCGCCGAATCCCCTTCATTTGCCGCCACTTCTACGGTAGGCAGATCCATGTTCTGGAGATCGAATCCCATCTGACCGAGATAATCATCTCTCACTTCGAAAAAGCCCGGTAGTTCTTTGACTGGCAGCGGATCCTTGGCTGGAAAATTCAACCGCATATGATTGATTTGTCGTCCATCTTTCCAGAAGCGGAAACATACATGCGGACCCGTGGCCAGTCCGGAAGAACCAACGTATCCGATCACATCTCCTTGTTCGACGTGTATCCCAGGCTTGATGCCTTTTGCAAATTTCTGCATGTGCAAGTATTGCGTTTCATAGGATTTGTCGTGCCGAATTTTCACAAAACGTCCATTTCCTTTCGTATAAGATGCTTTCGTTACGACACCGTTACCGACGGCATAAATGGGAGTTCCGTAGGGCGCAGCATAATCCGTCCCGAGATGTGGTCGGCGTCTGCGGAGAACGGGATGAAAGCGATTTAGGTTGTAATATGAAGAGATGCGACTATACTTAACCGGCGCTTTGAGAAAGGCTCTCTTCATTGGTTTGCCTTCGAGGTTATAGAAGGCGTTTTCTTCTTCCCCCTCAAAATAGATGGCATAAAACTCTTTATCGTAATTGCGGAAATAAGCAGCCTTCAATTGGCCGATGCCCGCTACCTTGTCTTCTACGTGCTTTTCTTCAAAAACCAATTTGAATTCATCTCCCTTCTGAATGTGATGAAAGTCGATGGACCATTGGAGTGCATTTTCCATTTCGACCGCCAAATCGAAAGAGAGTCCGTTGTCTACCATCGTATTCCAAAGAGAACTTTCGATGGTTCCTTGTGCCGTATTCACCACCGTTGTGACTTCACGCTCGACCTTGGTTACTCGAAGGCTGTCTTTCAATTCAAAGACGACGTATTCGAAAACATTGGGTTCGTAAATGAAGTATTCCGGTTTGCCAGAAGTGGAATCCTTAGTCAAAAATACATAGTCTTTACCCGTACGTAAATTCTTAATGTCGAATACTCCGTCCGCGTTTTGTACCAGTTTCTCAATCGTCGGATAATCAATCTGTTGGTCCAAAAGAATATTGGCCAGGAAATCATTTCTTCGGATTTGTCGTTCGACGACCTGAAAAGTGTCAACAGCAAAACCATATCGCATGGTTGGAACGATGATGGGAAAGGCTCCGAGATCTTTTTCAATTTCGGGGTTCAGAGAAGGGACATCCACTAGGGATTGTTGGGAGGTCTTTGGAGTTGTATGGTGCTTATTGTCAAGAATTAGGAACAACCCTGCCAAAGCGTACAATAGCAAAAATCCCAGCTTTGACACTGTTTTGTTCCGAGGTTTAATCTTAGCCACTACTTTTTAGTTTTTTGTGTTTCTTTACCGAATCTCCTGTCTGGAGGGAATTCCCTCCATTGTTCTAATGATAAAGTATACGACAATTTTGAATTGTATGTCTGACAAATATAGAATAGATCGATAACCCCGCGAAAAAAAATCTACAAAAAACCTTGATTTAACTTTTGTTTAATAATATTTGCTCTTCAACCACGAAAATCAATCCCTATGGAAGAGTATAAATACAATTTGCGGGGTGTCTCGGCCAAAAAAGAAGACGTTCACAAAGCCATCCAGCATTTGGATAAGGGGTTGTTCCCCTTGGCCTTCTGTAAGATTCTTCCCGATATAGTTGGACAGGATCCGAACTTCTGCAACATCATGCATGCCGATACTGCCGGTACTAAAACGGCCCTCGGCTACTTATATTGGAAAGAAACGGGAAATTTAGAGGTTTGGCAGGGCATTGCGCAAGATGCAATTGTTATGAACCTGGACGACATGGCTTGCGTGGGTTGCGTCGACCAGATCCTTATTTCCTCCACCATAGGACGCAACAAAAACCTGGTTCCCGGAGAGGTGATTGCTGCCATTATCGGGGGTACGACCAACTTCATAGAGAATTTGCGCGCCCAAGATGTGCATATTCATCTTTCCGGTGGAGAAACAGCTGATGTGGGAGACATTGTGCGTACCGTAGATGTCGGGATCACCGCATTTGGAAGAATGAAAAGGGCGGATCTAATTGTCAATCATATTCGAGAGGGCGATGTCATCGTGGGGCTCGCTTCATACGGTACCGCCACTTATGAAAAAGACTATAATAGCGGAATCGGAAGCAACGGACTGACTTCTGCCCGGCACGATGTTCTGAATAAATACTACAAGGAAAAATATCCCGAAAGCTTCGACCCCAATACCCCGGACGAGGTGTTATACATTGGCCATCGCAAATTGACGGAAGTGGTGGACATAGGAGGTAGTTCGTACGAAGCTGGAGCATTGATTCTCTCTCCAACCAGGACTTATTTGCCCGTAATCAAAAAACTGATGGATACAATCGGCCCCCAGGCCATTCATGGCATGATTCATTGTACGGGTGGAGGGCAAAGTAAAGTACTCCATTTCATCCGGGGAAAGAGGATCATTAAGAACAATTTATTGCCGATCCCTCCCGTCTTTCAGATGATTCAGCGAGAGACCGAAACCAGTTGGAAAGAAATGTATCAAGTCTTCAATATGGGGCATCGCTTAGAGGTTTACCTGGCCCCTGAAATGGCCGAGCGGGTAATCGCGACTGCGGCTGAATTTGGGATCGAAGCTCAGGTGATCGGATTCGTGGAAGAAAGTGAGGAGAACCGAGTGGTCGTTGATGTGCCAAATGGTACCCATGAATATAAGTAACTATGAAAAAACTGTCCAGAAAAGAAAAAGCAGCTGCCATCATCGATATTTTGGAGGATCTCTATCCCGAGACGCCCATTCCTCTTCAGCATAAAGATCCCTATACTTTATTGATAGCGGTTTTACTGTCCGCTCAATGCACGGATGAAAGAGTCAATAAGGTGACCCCCTTTTTGTTTGAAAAAGCGGACAACCCCGAAGAGATGGCGTTGCTGGAAGTAGACGAAATTAAAGACATCATCCGTCCTTGTGGCCTTTCTCCCCGGAAATCCAAGGCGATCCATGAATTGTCAAAAATACTCCTTGACAAATACCGGGGAGAAGTTCCTCAATCTTTTGAAGCATTAGAGGCTTTACCGGGGGTGGGCCATAAAACTGCCTCGGTAGTAATGTCGCAAGCTTTTGGTGTCCCGGCTTTTCCGGTTGACACCCACATCCATCGACTGGCTCACCGCTGGACTTTAAGTACCGGAAAAAATGTCGAGAAAACGGAGGCGGATCTAAAGAAAGTCTTTCCGCGTGGGCTTTGGAACAAACTTCATTTGCAGATCATCTACTTTGGCAGAGAATACTGTCCGGCACGTGGGCACAATCCCAGTGTTTGCCCGATCTGTAGTAAGTACGGCCGGAAATCACTATTCAAATAAGCTCTTGTTTTGGACATGGTCGATAATCAGAGTAGCCGACTGTCCGATCCTAGCAATGGCATACCACTCAAAAAGGATAACCAAATCCCAAATTGAAATTTACATCCCGAAGTCCCCAACCTTCAAAACTATTCCAGTAATCCCGCTCGGTGATGACTCCGGATCGATCCAAAGGAAAGGGGTATCGCAGTCGGGTAGCCAGGTCAAATCGAAGGATAAAATAGGTGAAATCAAACCGGAATCCTACGCCGGTCCCGACAGCGAACTGTTTATAGAAAGGGTCGTTGACGATTCCATCGGATTCGCATCCGGGAATGGTCCTCGATCGAAATAGAAATTGAGAGCCGCACCGAGAGCTATCCCGGGTAACCGTCCAGGTGTTTCCGGCGTCGATGAATACGGCTGCATCCAGCCGCCAATACAGGTTGAACCGATATTCGAAATTAAACTCCATCTTCAGATCTCCCTGCTGATAGAGCCTAAGTCGGTTATCCCGATCGAGTCGGAATCGATTGTTTACGTTGTAGGCGAGCGAATCTACGAAACCTCCCGGACCTAATCCCCTCTGTACCCAGGCCCGAATGCTGTTGGGGCCACCCACCGAGAATTGTTTGACGTAGGGGACTTCCTGCGAAAATCCAAAGGGACGGGCAATACCGAAGTAACCCCGTAAGGCAAAACTCTGTTTAGGGGTGATTTGCTTATAGTAACGCAGATCGATCGCAGCCTTGATGTATTGTGAAAATTCAATGTCGCCAATTTTGAATGTGTCCTGGGCATTCCGAATTGCGTTGGAGATCTTATTGACCGCCCATATCTCGGATCCGGCTGTCTCAATGTTGAAGGTTACGTGATTGGATCTACCCCGGTCGTTGACGCGACTATTGTAGATAAAGGTGAAGTCTCGAAATAAAAAGCTCGTAAACAGTTGTTTACCGAAACTCTCTTCAAAAAATGGATTACTGGCAAAAATACTATCCAATTGTGGTTCTGGAATCGGAAAGAGGTAATCCATGCCAAAGTGATTGATCAGATAACGATGAGTGTTGCCTCTTTGCAGGTCATAACCGAAAGAGGCGTTCACCAGGTTGTATCGATAAAACTGCAACACCCAAACGTAATTATAGCTGGCAGAAAACCGGGAAAGTGCATTGTCCTGCATTTGGGTGTAAAAACGCTTAGGGCGGGCTTTTCGAAATTTGCCTGATCGCAATTTATCGGCGAGACGCCAAAAGCCGAAGTAATCAATGAAACGGGGGAAAAAGAGCTCACTTTGGACCCCGAGGTCAATCGTATTCCAAAACTGACTGCCTCTGAGTCCGGGGTCAAATTCGACCCCACCCGAAAGGTTGGTGACCAGTAGCTCCGCACCACGCAGAAAATTCCGGTTACGGAGAGTTGGTCCCAGTGTAATTCCAAACAAATTCCCGGTCCTAGCGGCACTGTTTCGATTCGTGTAATTTAGTTCGAAGTCGAGCCGCATTTCCATCTTCTTGTTCGGACTGAGTGCAATGGTATAATTGATTACATTCTCCCTAATACTATCTATTTCCGGTCTGATCCGAACGAACTTAGAAATGCCCAGGGCGTTCAACCTTCGATCCGTTTGTTCTCTCTTGGATAGATTGTAAATATCGCCGGTTTGCAAAAGGATGGCGTTGGCCAGTGCTTTGGGTTTGATATAAAAATTGAAAGTAGTATCGACAAAATGGTAGCCGTCAATCAAGGTATCTTTCAACAGTGAATCTGGGATAATCGGAGAGTAGTTGGGGTAGATTTTGATGTCTCCGATGGTATAGATCTGATGTATGCTGTCATTGTGGGGAAGGGTGACATCCAGGTATAGATTGGCGAGCTGCGGCCCGACAAAGGTATCTGCTTCAATTTCTGTTACGTAATTGGGAAGAAAATCGAAGAAACCATTGTTCTTCATATGACGCCGGATTCGTTCTCTCTCCTTGGGATACAAGTTGTCCGCAACCGGAGCCCCCTTCCTGTAGAAGGTTTCTTCTTTTATGTTATGGAGTTCTTGGGAAACGAGATCGTCTCGGCTTGAGAACTGAATGTCGTTGACGGTCAGTTGCTTTTGCGGATCAACGTGATAGGTGACATAAGCTTTTTTACCCTTAAAATACTTGGTATGATAGGCGATGGCATTGTAAAACCCCCTTTTCTGCAAATCCTCTTTCATCTTTTGCGCCGTCAATTCCGATAGACTATCGTTGTAGATGGTCGGAGGTTCTGCCAGGACCCGTCGTTGCCACTTGTCTAGTTTGGTAGTATCATGTGCTCCGGAGGTTCGATAGTAGATCCATTCTCGTGGAATAACAAAGAAAAATCGGGAATTCTTCTTTTGGCGATACAATTCGGAAAGCTGGTATTTGAGAGAGGGCTTATTTCTGATTTTCTCTTTGCTCTTTAATTTGATTGAATTACTGCCCAGTAAATACTCGTCTTCTCCCAAATACTTAGTAGTATTGCACGAGGTAACGGCCAGCATACAAAACAAATAAAAGAAAATTGTTATCCGGTTACTCATAATTTACTTTCCAAAATCCTTCGTCCAATGGCGCTTACCAAAAGCAAGATAAAAACAATAAGGTCGCTTGGGCAAAAGAAATTTCGTCAAAAGTATAACAAATTCACGGTAGAAGGAGATAAAATCACTAAAGAAGTCCTCCAACAGAAAACAGTTGATATTGATGCCATCTACGCCCTTCCAAACTGGTTGGAGATAAACAGTTCGCTCATCCATGTTGCTTCAGAACAGGTTCATACGGTCTCTGAGCGGGAATTGAAAACCATCTCTCAGCTGAATACGCCAAATGCCGTTTTGATGGTTTGCAATCAACTGCCAGTCATTGACAAATTCGAAATGCATACCGACAACCCTTTTTCATTATACCTTGACGGCATACAGAACCCCGGAAACTTGGGGACAATTATTCGAACTGCTGATTGGTTTGGTGTTCATCAACTTTTTTGCTCGGAAGATTGCGTAGAACTCTACAACCCGAAGGTACTCCAGGCCACAATGGGATCTTTTGCCAGGGTACGATGCATTTACCAGCACTTCCGGAATATTCTAGAAGCCAATCCGGATGTCACAATTTATGGAGCAGTTCCGGATGGAAGTCACTTATACCAAACCGATTTAAGTAAAGGCCCGGGGATAGTTGTAATAGGTAATGAAGGCGGAGGAATATCATCGGAGCTGCTGTCCTTGATCGATCAGAAAATTTCGATTCCAAGAGCAAAGAACAGCAGCACCGAGTCGTTGAATGCCGCGATTGCAACGGGCATTATTCTGGCAGAATATCAGAGATGTTCTTTAAGAAGAAGCCATTAAAGTACTTTGACCAATTCTCTTTCGATATGGGCTGCGCCACGTAAATTAACGGCAGCGATTTTACCCTCTCTATCAATCAGGAAAGTTTTGGGAATCCCTCTAACACCATAGGTTTTAGCTGGAGCAGAATTCCAATATTGGAGGTCACTAACGTGATAACGCCAAGCCAAAGCATCATCCTGAATGGCCTTTTCCCAACGCTCTTTCGACTTGTCGAGAGATACGCTGAACACGGTAAATCCTTTGCTCTTATATTTATCGTAGACCTTAACGACGTTGGGGTTTTCCCGGCGACAAGGTCCGCACCAGCTGGCCCAGAAGTCCAAAAGAACAACATTGCCTTTCAGGTCTGATAATTTGAAACTTTTTCCATCGGGATTGGGAAGTTCGATTTCCGGTGCAGAGTTACCTACCCGAATCAATTCGGTTGCCATCCGTTCTTGGTATTGCTTTTCCACCAAGGTGACAAAATTCTTATACCCATTGGTTAAATCATCTTCCGGATAAGAAGAAGCCAACTTGGCCTGCGCTTTCTTCTGAATATTGATGAATTGAGGATTTCTGCTCAAGGTCTGATAGGCCACGAATGCTCCCAAAATTGGATTGGAAGTCGTATCCACAAATTCCTCTACATCCTTACTGGTTAAATTACGGGAAGCTGCCTTTTGCATGACATGCACAAAGGCCAGAGCGTCGTCCGATCCCGAGATGCTAAATTGATAATTTTGCATCTGATCCATTTTTCCATGGATTTTTACAACGGATTCGTCGCCACCCAAAACGAGATTGACTTTCTTAGCTCCGATACGCAATTTGAAAATTCCCGCTCCAAGTCCTTCCGGAAAATTCATTTGAAACTTACCAGATTCATCGATTTCCGATTTGGCGAGAATGTTGCTGGCTTTGCCGATGATCACCTTGTCCAAGAATAAGTGAAGGTTTTCAGCTCCTTCGATTTGACCTGTGATGGTCGTTCCTTCCAGTTGCTCGCTACAACTCCAATTAGAAACGGCCAATAAGCCCAAAACGAAGAAAAGTACGATTCTATACTTCATGTCGTCCTAAATTTAGTTGGTAAATGATTTCGGATGTAAATACCCGATCATCAGAGACATTTGCAAAAATAATAATAAAGAAAAGTGTAAGGTAACGGAAGGTGACATTAGAGGGTTAAGGTAAGGTTAAACTTTCCTTAAGTTTCCATCAGATTTGCAAGACGATTGTCATAAAGTTCCCGCCATTCGGAGACAGTTCCAAAATCCTCATCATCAATTCGAATGTTGGTACCCTTTACTTCTCCCAGCCTGGTAAAGGGTACATTGTGTGAATTGAGGTAGTTGACCAGTTCATCTTCCATTTCACGTTGGGTACTAACGATGATGCGGCTTTGGCTTTCGCCAAACAGGTAAGCGTCTTTGCGGAAATTGTAATCCGTTTCTATTTCCGCCCCTAGGTTATGGATCATACAACATTCCAACAGTGAGGAGAAAAGACCGCCCTCCGTGATATCATGAGCGGATCTAATTAAACCTTTCTTGATCAGTTTCTTCAAATTCTGTTGAATATGGTATTCTTCATCAATCTCAAATTTTGGGGCTGGAGAGTGAGGTACCTGGTGAATGATTTTTAGATATTCCGAACTTCCCATGTCGTTGTGCGGGGTGCCAATCATATAGATCTGGTGACCTTCTTCTTTGAAACCCAATGTAACAATGTGTGCCGTATCAGCAATGATTCCAATCATTCCGATCGTCGGCGTCGGGTAAATCGGATTCTTCCCATGTTCTTGTTCCGATTGATTGTAAAAACTGACATTTCCCCCCGTGACCGGAGTGTCGAGCTTCTTGCAGGCTTCGCTCATCCCCTTGATGGCCTGTACGAACTGCCAGTAGACCTCGGGATCATGCGGATTGCCAAAGTTGAGACAATTGGTGATGGCGATTGGGTCTCCTCCCGAACAGACGATGTTCCTTGCCGCTTCGCTTACGGCAATCATTGTCCCAATATAAGGATCGGCATATACATAGGAAGAATTGCAATCCGTGGTTGCTGCAATGGCTTTTTTAGTGCCCTTTATGCGGACAATGGCGGCCGCTGTTTGCTGATTGGTATTCAATGTGTTGGTGCGGACAGTAGAATCGTATTGTTCGTAAATCCATTTCTTGGAGACAATATTGGGGGAGGCAAATATCTTCCGGGCGGTAACCACCCAGTCTTTGGGCATTTTAATGTTTGCAGCCCGGTATTTACTGATGTTCTTGAGATAAGAAGGTTTCTTGTAATTTCTTTTATAAACCGGAGCTCCGCCGCCTAATACCAGAGAGTCAGCAGGGATATCTGCGACTTTTTCGGCATGGTCGTAAAACTCCAGTCGGCCCGTGTCGGTGACTTCCCCGATCTTTTGACATTCCAGATCCCATTTGGTGTATACCTCCAGTAACTGATCTTCCATTCCTTTCTTAGCTACAACCAGCATTCGTTCCTGACTTTCGGAGAGCAAAACCTCGAACGGTTCCATGTTTGGTTGGCGCGTTGGTACCTGATCCAACTGGATCCGCATTCCCGATTCTCCTCTGGCGCTCATTTCGGAACTAGAACAGGAAAGACCCGCTGCACCCATATCTTGCATACCGATGACGGATCCCGTCTGGATGGCTTCAAGTGATGCCTCCAGCAAGAGTTTTTCCTGAAAGGGGTCACCAACCTGAACGGAAGGAAGGCTTTTGGCGGACTCTCCGGTCAATTCTGCGGAGGCGAAGGTAGCACCGTGAATCCCGTCTTTACCGGTGGCTGATCCAACAATAAAAACCGGATTGCCAACTCCTTCTGCAATAGCGGAAACGGTTTCTCCTTTTTTGACGACGCCAATGGACATGGCATTTACTATAATATTACGATTGTAACAATCCTGAAAATAGACTTCCCCACCGATGGTAGGCACGCCAAAACAATTGCCGTAATCACCGATGCCACTGACAACTCCCTTCATCAACTGTCTGGTCTCATCTAAGTGGATATCACCAAAACGGAGGGAATTAAGGGCGGCAATTGGTCTGGCTCCCATGGTGAAGATATCCCGGTGAATTCCGCCGACACCAGTGGCAGCTCCCTGGTAAGGTTCGATTGCCGAAGGATGGTTGTGAGATTCGATTTTAAACGCACAGGCCAAACCATCTCCAATATCGACCAAACCAGCATTTTCCTCTCCAGCTTCCACCAACATTCGCTTTCCCTGACGCGGCAAGGTTTTTAACCAAAGAATGGAATTCTTGTAGGAACAGTGCTCAGACCACATCACTGAATAAATGCTCAGTTCGGTGAAGTTGGGCTTTCGACCTAAGACATCTTCGATGCTCTTAAACTCCTCCTCCGTCAGTCCAAGCCTCTTCGCAGTTTCTACGGTGACCTTTGTGTCCATGCCTTCCTTGTTATTTCCAATTCCTTGGGTATTCACCTGAGCAAATATAGGAAAATAGAATTGATAGCTCTACTTGATAAGATAGTTGATCCAGAAGAATAAAACGAGGTAGATCCAGAGTGCATCTAAAAAATGCCAGTAGATGGTCAGTAGACGTAACTTGAGCCTTTTTTCGGGGTCGGAGAAGTATACCATTACACTTACCGGATCTTTCATACGCTTGTACGCAGTGAAGAGGAACAGCCCTAGGAATGGCAATCCCGCAAGGACATGGAAAAAGTGTAAGCCTGATATAACATACAGGTAGCCAGCGTAATTGCTCGTGTTGATAAAGATATCTTGTTGGAAAAGCTGACGCCATCCTACAATTTGAGCCGCTAAAAATACCAGACTCAAAACAATGGTTACGGTCAGGGCATTTTGATAATTTCTAGTGTTGTCGGCTAGATAAGACCTCTTCGCCCAAAGGATGGTGAAACTGGTACCGATGAGGATCAGGGTATTGACGAGGAAGATCCACGGTAACTGAATAGGAGGTAGATTCGTCTTGATTCGGTTGTAGGTGAAAGCCGCCGTAAGACTAAGAAAGAGAATGGAGAGACTCACTACCGAAAGGACCATTAAAATATTGTAGGGATGGAACATCAGAGACCTTTCACCATCCTGATCAAAAGAGTGTTCGTGCGATTGCATATCTTAAATTTTATATAGTAAAGGGTTTTACCTAACTTTTTGTTTTGAAAAGGCCTTATTACCTTTGAAGTCGTATCACTTGAATCATCGAGCATGTCCATTTGCAACAATTGCCAGAAGAGCATTCCCGCGGATGCCAGTTTTTGTCCCTATTGCGGAACCAAACAGGCCGTTTCCGATATTCACACCAGGAGCGGGGCTCATGGCGACTTTAAATTTCATAAAACCGACGTTAGGAAAATCTTCGAAAAGCAACTTCATGCATTTCTCGTAAAAGTATTCGAAAAGAAACGATTGCCGGCCTATATAGAGCGTTTTCAGAAGGACAAAAATTATATCCAACACTGGCGCCAACAAATGGATCGAGTCATTGAAGAGGTCGAGCGCATTCCCCCCATTGACCAAGAACGGTTTCTGGAGTTCCGTTTTGACGGCATCATCCGGCAATTCATCGTACAATACTGCAAATCCATTAATCCCGTTCCTTTCAATGAAGCGATCGTCAACTACCAACAAAAAACCTGGACCCAACTGAACCTCTACCGAATGGTTTTGGATTATCTGGACTTTAGTAACGAAAAAGACACGCTCGTGTATACAGATTTTACCCGAATCCCGTTCGATAAATTGAAAAATGCCACTCAGTCCTTCCTGTTTCCAGGACGAGAAGAGAAAGTCCTGCTGATCTGTGATCAAACCATCATGGCATCCTGTAAAGAAGGTTTTGCCATGACGGATAAAGGTCTGTATTGGCGCAATCCCTTTAGTAAGCCAAAATCTGTTTTCTATCGGAATCTTCAGCATCTCGAACGGAAGGATGATTGGATTACCATAAATCATCTTTTCTTCAATGCCAATAAAACGCTCAATGTCAAATTGATGCTATTGCTAATGAAAATAAAGCTGTTACAACCATGAGGTATTTCCTGGTTTCTTTTTTCTTGCTGATCTGTCATCTGGTTGATGCCCAGGAATTTACTTTAAGAAATGATATTCAAATCTCGGATGAGCGCGGAACGATGGATTTCCCCCTGGCGGGAGGCTTAAATGCACCACAAGTATCAGCTGCTGATCTCAATAATGACGGGCTGGACGATCTACATATTTTTGATCGGGTAGGGGATGTGCATCTCACTTTTATCAACCTCGGTATTGCCGATTCTTCGAGTTATCAATACGCGCCCGAATATGCATCGACCTTCCCTGAAATCTTGAACTGGGTGTTACTTAGAGACTATGATGGAGATGGTATTCAAGACCTATTTGCTTTCTCCGACGTACAGGGAATCAGTGGACTTCGCGTCCATAAGGGATTTTACCAAAACGATACATTATCTTTCGAAAGAATCGTCTTTGATCGGCCTTTTAATCTCCTCTATTTTGAGCTGCCTACCGGTTCATCCGTGCCTCTTTTTATCAGCAACATAGATTATCCAGCCATTGACGATATTGATTGCGACGGGGATCTCGATATCCTCACCTTTAATATTACCGGGGGATTTGTGGAATTCTACGTCAATTTATCCGTCGAAAGCGGGTACGAGCGCGACTCTCTTATTTATGAGCTTACTGAGAGCTGTTGGGGAGGCTTCTTCGAAAGCGGTCTGTCGGAGCTCATTGATTTAGCCGACGCTCCTGGCGATTGTTTCAGTGTGCCATTCCAAGGTGATGTAGTGGAATCCCGGCATACTGGTTCAACGCTGCTTTCCCTGGATCTGAATAACGACGGTGCGCGCGAATTGATACTTGGCGATGTATCTTTTGACAATTTGAATCTTCTGAATAATGGTGGCAGCTGTGCCGAGGCTTGGATGAATGGACAAGACCCATTCTTCCCATCTCAGGACATATCGGTCAATCTCCGTTCTTTTCCCGCTGCCTTTCATCTCGATTTGAACAATGATGGCAATAAGGATTTCTTGGCGGCCCCGAATACAGAGATTGGCGGAGAAGACCAGCAAGTAATGTGGTTCTATGAAAATACGGGAGACGATGAAAACCCTTCTTTCCGATTTCGGAACAATGCTCTTCTTGTGGACCGGATGATAGATTTGGGAACCGGGGCTTATCCGACTTTTGTCGATTACAATGCCGATGGTTTAATGGACCTTGTGCTTGGCAATTTGACTTCCTTTTCCACTGAAAATGAGCAATTTACCGGCCTGACCTTGTTGGAAAATCGGGGTGCCCTTTTGCAACCGGAATTTGCAGTGGTGGATCGGGATTACCTGGGAGCCTCGCGTTTCAATACCGTGGCCAGCGGTTTCATACCGAGGTTCAGGGATTTGGATGGCGACGGCGATCTGGATTTGATGATGGGTTTGGGAGTCGGCGAATTACTATATGCAGAAAACCTTGCCGGTCCGGGACAACCAATTTCCTTCGGCCCGTGGCAAATGTCTTTTAAGGGGATCGACGTTGGTTTGGCTAGTGTGCCGGAGGTGTTCGATTGTGACAATGATGGGCGGAACGATCTCGTTCTTGGTGAGCGGAACGGGAACCTCAATTTTTTCCCCAATATCGGGATGGCCGGAATACCGGATTTCTCTGCAGAGCCGGAAGATTCCTTTTGGGGCGAAGTAGATGCCCGTGTGCCGGGGTTCTTTTTGGGGTATAGTGCGCCGGTGATCTTTGAAGAAGAAACAATCGGTACGGTCTTAATTACCGGAACGCAAAACGGGTATCTTGAAATGTATCGGATTGTCGATAAAGACCTGCCGTTTGAATCACTGACCGAACGCCTGGGATCAATTCGATTGGGAGATCAAACGAACATCGACTTGACAAATTTAGATGAAGATCCATACCTTGAGATGGCAATCGGAAATCTCCGCGGAGGTATTTCCATTTACGACACACCATTTATCAGAAAAGGCACTGTTGTCTCAGCCAGCGCTCCTCGACCAACCGAGTCAACGAGCATCAAAGTTTTTCCGAATCCTTCTACGGATCGAGTCATGGTAAGAATCATCGGGGGGAGGGGAGGAGGTAATCCAGTTCCATATGCACTATACAACATATCCGGTCAAAAGATAAAACAAGGTGAGTTTCAACGGGAAACAACAGAACTGAACCTGGAAAACCTAGGGGCCGGCATTTATTGGATGCGTATTTCAGATGGTTCGGACTTTCACTACCGCAAAATTGTGCTGGATTAGATCTTAAACCAGTGCGGCCCGTGCGTAAGTTCTTTCCCCAAACAACATACGACCTATTCTTACCAATGTGCTGCCTTCTTCCAAAGCAATCTTATAGTCACCGGACATTCCCATAGAGATTTCCGCAAAATCAGGATTGTTGGCGAAGAATCGGTAATTGAGTTCGGAGAAAATGTTTCTCAGCGTCCTAAATTCATCTCTAACTTGTTCCTGATTATCCGTGTAAGTTGCCATTCCCATCACACCACAAAAGCGGACATTGGGCATGGTCTCGTAGGGATGAGCAGTGAAAAAAGATTCCAATTCGGAAAGGTGAAAACCGTATTTGCTATCCTCCTGTGCGATTTTCAACTGCAACAAACACTTTACTTGCCGATCAAACTTAGCAGCCTGTTTGTTGATCTCCTTCAAAACTTTGATGCTATCGACGGAGTGGATCATGTGTACAAAAGGTACGACTTGTTTGACCTTATTGGATTGCAAATGGCCAATTAAGTGCCAATTGATATCCTTGGGTAAGTTCTTGTGCTTGCGGCAAAGCTCCTGAACCCGATTTTCGCCGAAGTGACGATGTCCCTGCCGATAAAGGTTGAGAATTTGTTCCTCGGGTTTGGTTTTTGAAACCGCTACCAACGTTGCTTGGCTAGATGAAAGCTCATTTTTTAATTCTGCGAACATTTTTTTTGTGTTTAACCCCAGTAGTATGTAAAATCCAAATTTGTTTAGCTGGCACCAAAGAGTATACCAAAAACTCGATGATGCATCTGGCTTATCATCTTGAATAGATAAAAAAATAGCGTTCCTTATAAAGTTTTTGTTAAACCTGTGTAGTTGTACTAAGTGAAGTAAGGGATATGAAAGTCTAGGTTATTTGCTATAAATATCTCAAATTCCGCGCACATTCTTAAGCCAATCTGAGGAAAAGTTTATTATTTGTTACAATAGATTGTTAAACAAATCTATACATATGCGTGTTTGCCTAGATTTGGCTATCCCGGTGTAGTAGGAGAATCGAGTATAGATAACTATATACGCCTGGAAGATTAAAAGGTTCTGAAAAAGGTAGAAATTTTCTAGAACAGACCATGAAGCTCAGCCTGTACCATATTTAATACTTTTCCTAAATCTTCAGGATGAGTTTCAAAATCGATTTCATCCGAATTGATGATCAATAGTTTGCCATCCGTGTAGTTGTTGATCCAGGTTTCATAGCGTTCGTTGAGCCTTTTGAGATAATCCAGGCTCATGTTGCCCTCGTACTCCCTTCCCCTGGCGTGAATGTGCGCCACCAAAGTCGGGATGCTCGCTCTCAAGTAGATCAAGAGGTCCGGTGGCTGAATTTGGGAAGACATCGTTTTAAACAATTGGAAGTAATTCTGAAAATCACGGGTGGACATCAATCCCATATCGTGCAAGTTCGGCGCAAAGATATAGGCATCCTCATAGATGGTCCGGTCCTGTACGACCGTATTGTTACCGCCAAGAATGTTCAGGATTTGCTGGTAGCGACTGTTCAAAAAGAATATCTGCAAGTTAAAAGACCAGCGCTTCATATCTTCATAGAAATCACTTAGATATGGGTTTTCATCAGCAGACTCATATTGTGCTACCCAGCCAAAATGTTTGACCAATTGTCGACAAAGGGTCGTTTTACCCGCACCAATGTTACCGGCAATCGCAACGTATTTGACCTTGACTTCCTGTTGATTTTCTACTGCCATCAGATTTTTTTGGAAAACACTTATGAGTGGACGAATATATGCCTACTCTGGAAAAATTTCGAATTTTTTCAATTATTTCTGTGCAGCAATCGGAATTCATTCGTCGGCGGAAAGTCGGGGTAATAGGATCGTGAATTTAGGATGAGGAAACAACGATCACAAGGTAGTTGTAAACCCTTAAATTGCGGAAAATGGCCATTTGGCAGATGAATTTGACTCGAACTTCTAATTATTTACATCCGGAATGGGGTATTTCCTATTTTCGACCAGATTCGTTACATTGCGATTCTTAATCTCAATCTTTTACGCAGCATGCAACAACCTGTAATTTCAGTACAAGAGTTGAAAAAGACCTATATCATGGGTACGACGGAGGTCCACGCTCTGAAGTCCATTACTCTCGATATAGTAAGGAATGAATACGTCGCCTTAATGGGACCTTCGGGTTCCGGGAAATCGACCTTGATGAATTTGCTGGGTTGCCTGGATACCCCCACTGCCGGGGAATATATCCTCAATGGAACCAATGTTAGTACGATGGTGGATAGCGAATTGGCAGAAGTCAGAAATAAAGAGATCGGATTTGTGTTTCAGACATTTAATCTCCTTCCTCGTCTTTCTGCTTTGGAAAACGTAGCACTGCCATTGGTATACGGAGGGATTTCCAAATCTAAACGCCTGGCACGCGCCGAAGAAGTTTTGACTGAGGTGGGATTGGGAGATCGGGTAGATCACAAACCGAATGAATTGTCGGGTGGACAGCGACAAAGAGTGGCCATTGCCCGGGCGTTGGTTAATGATCCGTCCATCATTCTGGCGGATGAACCGACCGGTAATCTTGACACGAAGACTTCCATCGAGATCATGACTATCTTCGAACGCATCCATAGAAAGGGCAATACCATCATCCTCGTTACGCACGAGCCGGATATTGCCGAACATGCTCACCGAATCGTAAGATTGAGGGACGGACTGGTCGAAACCGACCTCATCAATCAAAATGTCATCAATGTGGACGATCCTACGCACCGTTATAAACAGGACTAAAAGCTCTCCGAAGCACTAGGCAACCTCCTAAGTATGACTTATCTTTGCGGGTATGAGCATACTAAATAGCAAAAGGTTAAGACAGATCCCGAAAGCATTCAAATACATGCTTTTTCTGGCAGTTGTGGTCTTTATCAGCTTGCTTTTCCCCAATAATGCGAAATTCAAATACACGTTTGAATTGGGACAAAAGTGGCGTTATGAAGAATTGATCGCGCCATTTGACTTCCCCATTAAGAAGACTCAAACGGAATTGGCAGCGGAGTATGCGGAGGTGGAAAAGAAAATCAACCCCTTTTACAGAATCGACCTCAATGTGCTGGAAAGGCAAATAATTGCCTTCGAAGCGGCATTCAATAAACAATTGGAGCAAGTTAAGGGAGAAGAGTTGTATAAAGATGTGATGAATCGCCCCGACGTCTATCTTCAGTTTGGGAAAGAGTATCTGAATGGGGTTTTTAAAGAGGGGATTGTGGAATTGGCACCACAACATTTAGAAGAGGAAAAGAATTTTGTCATCGACATCATCGAGGGACACAGTGTTTACAGTAAGACCTTGGAAAATATAGTAGGCCTGGAGGAGGCAAAGGCCAGTTTAAGTGATGTCCTTCCGGAAAGCAGTTTGTCGGAGTCTGATTTCCTCTTGTATTTGCTCCAGGAGGCGATGGTGCCGAATGTGTTTTTTGAGGAAAGTCTCACCGCCAAGAATTTACAAAACCACATTTCTGAAATTTCCACTTATCGGGACTTAGTTCGCCAGGGAGACCGGATTGTACTGGAGAATGCGCCGATTGACTCCACAACCTACCAGAAACTGATTTCTTTTCAGGAACAATATGAGAAAGAGATATCGGGAAATAAATCGGAACTAGGAGTCTACATCGGTTATCTATTACTGACTAGTTTGATACTTGGTCTATTCCTGATTTATTTGCTGGCCTTTGCACCAACTGTTTTTGAACGCTTTAATGAGTTGATCTTTATCCTGATTTGGATCGTCATTTATAGCTATTTAGTCCATTTTATTGAAACAGCTGGTGTGCTCAGTGCCTATATCATTCCCTTCGCCATCATTCCGATCATTACCAGGACTTTTTACAATGATCAGCTGGCACTTTTTGTCCATGTCGTTATTGTGCTGATCGCTTCCTTTCTGAGCTCCCTGGGGTACGAGTTTACTTTTCTCCAGATATTGATTGGTATTATGGTTCTGTTGTGCAATGTCAATACTCGTGACTGGACCAAGTTTTTCTATTCTATTCTGTATGTCTTTCTCACTTATAGCTTAGGGTACATCGGATTGTCACTCATTAAAGAAGGATCGATTCAGGCACTGGACTGGAAAATGTTCTCCTGGTTCTTTCTCAATGTTTTTTTTACTCTGCTTGCCTTTCCTTTAATTCCGTTGTTGGAGCGTCTTTTCGGATTTGTTTCTTCCATATCTTTGGTAGAACTACTGGATATGAATCGTCCGTTGCTAAAGGAGTTGAATGACAAAGCGCCCGGTACACTTCAACACTCCTTGCAGGTTGCCAATTTATCCGAAGCCGCAGCTCAGAAAATCGGAGCCAATTTATTGCTGGTTCGAGTTGCGGCACTCTACCACGACATCGGCAAAACAAAGCAACCTGAATTTTTTATCGAAAATCAGAGTGGGGAAAATCCTCACGACGAGATTTCAGAACTAGATTCCGCCAAAATTATCATTGATCACGTGACCGAAGGGATTGAAATGGCGAAAAGAAAAGGGTTGCCGAATATCATTATCGATTTCATTCGGACCCACCATGGTACCACCAGGGTAGAGTACTTTTACCGCAATTTTGTTAAGAATAATCCCGATCGGGAATTTGACGAAAGTTTATTCCGGTACGAAGGTCCTAAGCCGCGAACGAGAGAGGAAACCATTTTGATGCTAGCAGATTCGATTGAAGCGGCCTGTAAGAGTTTACAAAACCCGACGGAGAAGGAATTGGGAGAAGTGGTTGAAAAGATCGTCGCGGGCAAGATTGCCCAGGGTCAGCTAATTGACTCGGAGCTCTCTTTCAAGGAATTAGATCAATGTATTGAAGTTTTTAAACAGGTCATGCGATCCGCTCATCATACGCGCATTGCTTATCCGGATAAAAAGGAGGGTAAAACTGCGGTGACGGACAATTCTCAGGAGGAAACACCGAGCTAAGTATTTGATCCCTTAGGGGTTAATCGGAAGTTCTACGACAAATTCTGTGCCCTTTCCAAGTTCGCTATTAATGTGAATCTTACCGTTGTGGTCTTCAATAATGCTGTAACTAATGGCCATTCCAAGGCCCGTTCCCTTTCCAACCTCTTTGGTCGTAAAGAAAGGTTCGAAGATCTTTTTCTGGGTTTCCATGTCCATCCCAGTACCGGTATCCCGAATACTGATCAATACCTTTTCTCCTTCCTGTTTGGTTCCAATGATGATTTGTCCTTCTCCTTCAATTGCCTGAATAGCATTGTCAATAATGTTTAGGAGGGCCTGGTTAATCTTGCTGATCTGACATTTAACCGAGGGCAATTCTCCGAAATCTTTTGCTACGGTGATTCTTTTCTTAAGCTTGTTGCCTAAAATGATTAAAGTGGATTCGATGGCCTCGTTGATGTCGGCCTTGATAAATGATTCCCGACGATCTCTGGAAAAGGTCCTCAGACTGGAAATGATGCTTTGCGTCCGGTAGGTCCCCCGTTCTATACTGCCAAGAAGTTCCTCTATTTCTTGCTTCAGGAAAGGCGTGTCGATCGATTTGCTGATGGCGTTGACCTCTGCCAGAGCTCCTTCCTTCGGATTGGAATCGGGTAACGCGATGATCTTTTCCAGTAATGGAGAAATGTCTTCGAAGTCCAGTTTAAGTGCTTTCAGGCTGGAAGCAATGAAATTAATCGGATTATTGATCTCGTGAGCAATACCGGCGGTAAGTTGACCTAAGGAGGCCATCTTTTCTTGTTGGATGAGCGTGGTTTGCGTCCTTCTAAGGTCGGCCAAAGTGCCTTCTAACTCTTCCTTCTGTTGCCGGAGCTGTTCGGTGCGTTCTTTGACTTTAACCTCTAATTGATGTTTGGAATTCAACAGCGAATGAATGCGCCATCGATAAAGGGCTACGGAGATCAAGAGGACAGTGAGTACCAGCAGGGTTCGAAACCACCAAGTCTGCCAAAAAGCAGGATGAATATGGACGCCGATCGAGTGAAAAGTTTCCTTCCACTGACCGTGACTATCGGCGGCTTTGACCTGGAAGGCATATTCCCCAGGAGGGAGGTTTGTATAGTAAGCAAAATTTCTTCCTTCAATGTATACCCATTCTTCTTCAAAAGGTACCAAGCGGTACGCAAAGCGGTCCTTTTGGGAGCCTGAAAAATGGAGGGTAGTAAAGGCGATCGAGAACGTCTTGTCCGAATAATTGAGATAGATGTCTTCCGCTACATTGATGTGCTGCCTTAGGTGGTTGCCTTCCCCTAATTGGGCATCGGCATGAAGGACCGATAAGTTGGTGAAGATGACAGCAGGGCTTTCCTCCAGTGGTTGTACGGACAACGGATCGAAAATGTTAAAGCCATTCACCCCACCAAAAAACATTTCTCCGGCCTGGTTTGAGTAAGAGGCACCCTGGTTGAATTCATTGGCCTGTAGCCCATCCCGGGTATCGTAGGTCCGCAATGTCCCACTTCCCGGAGCATAGTGCAGCAAACCTCGATTGGTACCGAGCCAAAGGTTGTTTTCGGAATCTACCTGCAAGGAGTAAATTCGATCATCGTTGAGTTTGTTTCCTACTCTGATTGTCCTAAATTTTGCTTTCCCATCTGCCGTCACTTCTTCTAGCAGGTTCAAACCACGTTCCGTCCCGATCCAGATTTGTCCATTTCCATCTTCTGCCAAACACCGGACTTGAGAATCGCTCAAACTCGTAGCATCTCCGTATTGGTGATAAAAGCTTTGAAATTGATTCGTTGATCGATCAAAGAGGTTGAGTCCATTACTGGTGGCAATCCAAAATCGATCGCTACGATCTTCCAGTAGGGCCCGGATTCTGTTGTCACTCAGCGAATTGGCTTTGCCAGGATGGTGGTAAATGCGCTTGAAAGCCCCCGTGCCGCGATCAAAAAAATTGAGTCCGTCTTGCGTCGTGCCAACCCAAAATCGTCCCGAGCGATCAATGAGGATGTTACGGATCGAATTAGAAGAAATGGTTGTGCTGTCCATTGGGTCGTATTGGTAGGCAGTAAAAGCCGCACCCCCATCCTCGAGTATTTCCATTTTATTCAGACCGGCTGAAGTGCCAACCCACATGGTTTGTGCATTTTCGGCAGCCAACGACCACACACGATTATGCGACAGACTTCGGGGATTTGCCGGATCGTGGAGAAAGGACCGTAGTTCATTGGTGTTTCGATCGAGCCGGTTGAGTCCGCCGGAGGTGCCAATCCATAGAATTCGGTCGGTCGATTCTGTAAGACTCCAGACTGCATTATTACTTAGGCTATTTTGAGAGGTGCCGAGACTGGCGTAATGTTGAAATTGCTGGGTTTGGGGATCAATAATGCTGATACCGGCATCGGTACTGCCGATCCAGATTCGATTGGATCGATCCCTCAACAAACAGAAGAGAAAATTACTGGCAATGCTCACTGGATTGAGCGCTTCGTCGCGAAAGTTGGTGAACCGGTCGGTCTTTTTGTCCAGATAACTCAATCCTCCGTAGGTGGCCATCCAAAGATGCCCGTTTTCATCTTCAATAATGTCTCTTACCACATCGTTCCCGATGCTACCCTTGCGTTCTGGACCGGGAGCTAATGTGGTCCAGGAGTCGCTTCCTACCTGGTGCTTCACTACTCCTCCTTCGTCGAGCCCGATCCAAATGCGGTTTTGCCGATCCTCGAAGATGCAAAGTGGTTCTCCAGGCAGTTTGTCGTTGATTCTAAAGAAGGATTTTTGGGAGAGGGAAAAGCCGGTGATGGAATGATCCTCATGAAGCAGCCAGATTTGGTCTTGCGAATCAATCAACATTTTGTTGACCGGGCTTTGACTTATTGGATTTGTGTACCGTTGACAGAGACCGGATTCCGGTTCAAATCGATGGAGGTGCTCTCGTTCATGCTTTGTCGCAACCCAAAGATTCCCTTGCCGATCCTCCACCATATCGCTGATGTAATTGCTGGAAAAACTTTGCGGATCAGCAGGGACGTGGCGATAGTGACGGAAGCCATTGACTTTCCAGTCAAGGCGGTCCAATCCAGAAGAACTACCAATCCACAGTCGGTACTTGCTGTCCTCAAAAATGAATCGAATGTCATTGTTGGAGATGCTGGTCGAATCTTCTGGTTGGTGTTGATAAACTTCGAAAGTACGACCATCGTACTTATTGAGGCCATCGGATGTTCCGATCCAAATTAAGCCGCGATGATCTTGAAAGATATCGTAGATGGTCACTTGTGAAAGCCCGTCAGCAGAATTGAGGTTTCGGAATTTGACCACTTTACTTTGAGCCGATACCCAATTGATACTCGAGTAAAGTAGGACACCAACCCAAAGGATCCACCTCATGATGGACAGTGGTTGCGATTTGATACAGGTGGTTTCAGACGGTTCAGCATCAGGGCTTCTTAACTGTTTGGAGAATTTACCTAGTATTTTGGGATACTGGGATCAATTTCATCGGACCAGGCCAGAATGCCACCCGTGAGGTTGTAGAGATTGTCTAGCGATGGATCTAGAGACTGGACGATGCGGATCGCATTTCCACTTCTTCCGCCGCTTCTACATTGGAAAATAACGGGTTTGTCGCGAGCTATTTTATCTAGATTTTGAGGCACTGAACTAAGGGGGATCAACTCGCCTCCGATATTTGCAAAGTCGTATTCATGTGGTTCCCGGACATCGATCAATTGAAATGCTTCCTGATCGTCCATCTTTTTTTTGAGTTCGGTAACGCTGATTTCTTTCATAGTACTACTGTCTTTTTCAGGTTTTAAACCACAGAATTCATCGTAGTCGATGAGTTCGGTTATTTTGATCGCTTCCAATTGCGGAATAGATAATACCCGCGGTATGAAGTTTGCAACATCGAAGATAAATAATTTTCCTGCTAAGGGTTGTCCTACACCGGTAATTATTTTGATGACTTCGCTGGCCTGAATACTACCGATGATACCAGGTAGAACCCCAAGTACCCCCCCTTCTGCGCAGTTAGGAACCATACCGGGAGGAGGGGGCTCTGGAAAAAGATGTCGATAATGCGGGCTTCTTCGGCCATCCGGCAATGGATAATTAAAGACGGCAACCTGTCCTTCAAAGCGGAAAATGGAAGCGTAGACATTGACCTTGTCCAGCATGACACAGGCATCATTGACCAAGTACCGGGTAGGGAAATTGTCGGTGCCGTCTGCTACCACATCGTAGGGCTCAATGATTTCCAATGCATTGTCCTTTGTCAGCTTCGTCTCGAAGATCTCAACTTCGATGTATGGATTTAAATCCAACAACTTTTGTCGTGCTGTTGCCGCTTTGGGCTGGCCAAGATCCTTGGTGGAAAACAACACCTGGCGTTGCAAATTGCTATCATCGACCGTGTCAAAATCTACTATGCCGATCTTGCCAACGCCGGCGGCGGCCAAATAGAGTAGGAGGGGGCTGCCGAGGCCACCCGAACCCACAACGAGAACCTTAGCGGACTTTAATTTCTGCTGCCCTGCCAATCCGAAGTCCGGGATGGTCAGATGTCTGGCGTATCTTTGATATTCTGATGTAGTTAAATGCATCGGGATTTCGTTTTAGAATGCAGCATTTTATAATCAAACGTAGTCATAGTTTTACAGACAAGTATTACGGTGGATCCAAAAAAATGAATTTTGCTTAAGATCGACAAATCGAAGGTGGCCTTTTTCTTCTATTGCCTTACCATTACATCCATGGTGTTTTCGCCTTTTCTGCTATCGATCAGTATGATCGGATTAATTGCAACGGGGATTTTTGAGGTACATACCAAGAATAACATTTTAAAGGTGGGAATAGATCATAAGGGTATGAAAAGATCCTTTCGGATTATGCAATACCCGAGCTTTGCGGTTTTACTACTGTTTTTTGGCCTGGTACTGTTTTGGTGTTGGCCGGTGGAAGACGCGAATTTTTTGCTGGAAAGATTAAGAATCAAACTGCCCTTCCTTTTGTTACCACTCACCTTTTTGGCGTTGCCAAGGGTTACCGAACGCCAACTGGATCTTCTACTTTATTTCATGCTGTTGCTTTTTGTTTTGACAAGTTTTGGTATCATCGCTTACTACCTGCAACACTTTCAAGAATTAAATTTATTGATCAAACAGGGGCACCACATCCCAACCCCCAGAAATCACATCCGCTACAGTTTGCTTTTGGCACTTGCCATTGTTGGCGGATACCTTCTTTGGGAGAAGGGATTTTACCTTAGGTCAAAATCGGAGCGGAGATGGATATTGGGAGCCACTGTTTTCCTCTTTTTCTTTATTCATTTATTGTCTGTAAAAAGTGGCCTGTTGGTTTTGTACAGTGCGGGGATTGCATTGGGCTTTCGTTACGTCTGGGTGAATAAACAGTGGCTGATCGGTTTGTCTGTGTTCGGATTGATAGTATTAGTACCCTACCTGAGTTATCATTTGATTCCGAGCTTTAAGAATAAGATGCACTATACCATTCACGATCTGTTGATGTTTCAGGAGGGCAAAGGAGGGCAGTATTCTGATTCGGGTCGTCTTGCTTCCTTGGCAGTCGGGGCTTCCCTGGCAACTGCTCATCCGTGGACCGGGGTGGGGGTCGGGAATCTGCGGCTGAGAGTGCAGGAACAGTACGAATTGAAATACCCGGATTACGTCGAACCCTTTATGCCACAGAATCAGTTTTTATACGTAGCGGCTGGAACAGGGGTGTTTGGATTGGGTGTTTTTTCCTTTGCATTTTGCTTTCCTTTCTTTTACCAGCGAAATTATTTGCATCCGCTTTTTTTGCTGTTTTATGTAATGACCTTTGTTGCATTCATGATCGAGCATGCAATTGAGAATGCGGTGGGGGTAGCCCACTTTCTCTTTTTTCTATTGGTGATGGTTAGTCACCTGAATCGGGAATCATAAGCAACGATTTTCTTAAACCTAGCGACAGAAATTCATGCTTTGTTTACAACTTCCTATATTTGCTGGCGTAAACTCAATTGGCTGTTAGATGGCCAATCATTCATCAATAAATTGACCTATGCTTCCGAATCAGGATCCCACCCAAACGAATGCCTGGCAGGCGCTTTCCGAACATTATGACGCAATTAAAGGTGAACACTTACGTAATTGGTTTTCGACAGATCCGGGACGATTCGAAAGGTTTTCGCTCACCTTTGAGGAAATGCTGGTTGATTATTCCAAGAATCGAATCGACGATCACACCATTGAATTATTGCTGCAATTGGCTGAAGAAACCGGAGTGAAAGAAAGCATCGATCAGATGTTTGGTGGAGAGAAGATCAATGCGACCGAAAACCGGGCGGTCTTACATACGGCTTTGCGCAATCGGTCCGATGCACCGGTATCGGTCGACGATGTGGATGTGATGCCGCTCGTCAACGGTGTTTTAGAACAAATGGAACGCTTTTGTAGAGCCGTCCACAATGGTCAGTGGAAAGGATATACCGGAAAATTAATTTCGGATATTGTCAATATTGGAATTGGCGGTTCCGACCTTGGGCCGGTTATGGTAACAGAAGCATTAAAGGCATATTCCAAACCCTACATCAACGTACATTATGTTTCCAATGTCGATGGTACCCATCTGGCCGAAACCCTTAAAGGGCTTAACCCGGAAACGACGCTGTTCCTGATTGCATCGAAGACCTTCACGACACAGGAAACGATGACAAATGCTTTCTCGGCTCGGAAGTGGTTCTTAGATGTCGCGGAAAATGAGGATTATATTGCCCGGCACTTTGTCGCCTTGTCCACAAACCGTCAAGGAGTTACGGACTTCGGCATCGATCCGGAGAATATGTTTCAATTTTGGGATTGGGTTGGCGGAAGGTATTCCTTAACCTCAGCGATTGGCCTTTCCATAGCTTTGGCCATTGGCTTCGATAATTTTCGGCTACTCCTGGAAGGTTTTCATGCCATGGACCGCCATTTTCGTGAAGCACCACTCGACGAAAATCTGCCGGTCTTGCTTGCCTTGATCGGAGTCTGGTATAACAATTTTTTCGGAGCTGAAACCGAGGCCATTCTTCCTTACGACCAATACCTACACCGCTTTGCTGCCTATTTTCAACAGGGAAACATGGAGAGCAATGGTAAATTTGTGGACCGTAATGGCAACAAGGTTGCTTATCACACCGGCCCTATTGTTTGGGGCGAACCCGGTACCAATGGACAACATGCCTTCTACCAGTTGATTCATCAAGGCACTAAATTGATCCCTTGTGATTTTATCGCCTTTGCCCAAACACATAATCCTCTGGGAGATCACCATCAAAAGTTGATGGCCAATTTTTTTGCTCAGACGGAGGCGTTGATGAACGGGAAAACAAGAGAAGAAGTTATTTCGGAGTTAAGTGCCGCCGGCAAAACACCCGAAGAAATTGAGTCTTTGACACCTTTCAAAGTCTTCGAAGGCAATAAACCTACCAATTCCATATTGATCAAAAAATTGACACCCCGATCTTTAGGTAGTTTGATTGCGTTGTACGAGCACAAAATTTTCGTGCAGGGCATCATCTGGAACATTTACAGTTTTGATCAGTGGGGAGTCGAGCTGGGCAAGCAATTGGCGAAACAGATCTTACCTGAGTTGGAAGATGAAAAAAACGTTTCTGTCCACGATGCTTCTACAAACGGATTGATCAATTCTTATAAACGCATGCGGCTGGATGTTACCACATCGTAGATGAAAAGTTAAGGCCTTTTTTCCAATATTGTTTTGTCAATTAGCTCGCCCTTTCAGGGCGTGTTCCGTAACCTTCATATGTAAAAAACGTTAATTTAATAAAAACATATGTACGGGTTAGTCAACAAAGCAATTCAGGATTTGATCGTTTCTGAGTTTGGAGATGATCAGTGGCAAAAGATTAGAAATAAAGCCGGGTTAGGGATCGATCATTTTGCCAGTATGCATTCTTACGAAGACATTATTACCTACAAATTGGTCGGCGCAGCCAGCGACGTACTAGGTCTTTCCGCTCACGATATCTTGGTCAACTTTGGAAAGTATTGGGTTTCATTTACGGCTGAAGAGGGCTACGGAAATCTGTTGGAAAAGGGAGGTGCCGATTTTGTTGCTTTTCTCAAGAATCTGAATTTATTGCACCGCCGAGTGGGCAACTCTTATGTGAATCTAAATCCACCCGAATTTGATTGTACTGAAAAGGAACCGGGAAAGGTTCTTTTGCGGTATGATGCTTATCGAGAAGGTCTTTCTTCGTTCGTCATTGGCCTCGTTCACGGACTTGGAAAGCATTTTTCCGTACAAGTTGAAGTGGAGCATGTCGTTAAAAGAGAGGAGATGGGGCATGATGAGTACATGATCCATTATCATCCCATTTTAAAGGCCGAAGAAAGTAAAGCATTGATTGGACAATTGTGAAGGGCATTTTCTTGTTTCGGTGTTTTCGATATCCTAGTGGAATTAGATCGTGACATCCACGTTATTTCAATGATTGTATTATAATCGGCTTCTCTATTTATCGTAGAACATACCCGCTTCTTTTCTAGCGAGAAAGGGAACAAATATGGTATACAACAGAACGCCAATTCCAGCGGTTCTGATGTAGCCTTCATAAGCTTCGCCGCCGGCCGCTCCAAAAAGCGCCATACCAATTAGCAGGATCGCTACTAGGTAAAGAAGCTTGCGGTAACGACTTTTGGGATGAAACAGAAAAGCTCCACTAAAAGTAATGCTGGCAATCAATCCAAATACATATAACAGCAGGAAAGGAAGGCTTTCACTGAAAAGCATTGCTATCAGGGAAAAAATGGCAATGACGAAGCTGCCCCCGGCGAGATTCGCTCCCAATCGTTCATCGGGACTTAAAATATGACGACCGATTGCATTGAACTGGAGAAAGAAATTGCTAAAAGGGCGGGCTACCCAGGAGCTCAAAGCAAATATGATGTAGAGGATGATGAGCGGTTGGAGAACAAGATTGAGCTTTGGATTCTCCTTAGCAATTTGTACGATGATCTGATACAGGAAAAAAAGGCCAAAAATAATGGCAGTTTGTCGTCCTGAACTCATCTTATCCATCCACAAAAAGAATTTGTGCATGGTACGATAGAAGGGATTTTCTATTCGAATGGCTTCTTTTAAGCCCTCTTTTGCATATTCGTTGTCGGGGTTCAGCCGAAGGGCTTCCATAAAGCATTCTCGTGCTTTCTTATTATCTTGTTCCTGGATGTATTTCCAACCAAAGTTGGCGTGACTGTAGGAGTCCTGCGGCGCCTCCTTCAGCACAAAGTCCATGACTGCCTCCGCTTTGTTTTGTTTCTTTAATTTAATTAAAATTTGATGGTATAGATTGAGCAGATCCGTGGATTCAGGCTCAATTTCTAAGGCCATTTTGATGGCATCTTCCGCCGGCACATATTCTTCCTTGAAATAGTGCACCTGTGCTTTCAGATAGAAGAGGAAATAGGAGTAAGGAAAGCGCTGTAGAGCATTATCCAATACGGAGAGCGCTTTATTGCGTTCATTTTTTCGAAACAGAGACTGAGCATAGTTGCCGGCAATCAACTCGTCGTCGGGATTGATCTCATAGGCCATTTTGCAATACTCCAATGCTTTAGAGTAGTTTTCTTTGATGAGATAAGACCAACCGATGTACATGAGGGCATAAGAGTCCTCCGGGTTTTGAACGAGTATTTCTTGGAAAGCTTTGATGGCATCTTCATATCGTCCTTGTTCGAATAGCAGGGCTCCACGGTCGTACTGTCGAATCATTTCTTCAGGTTTAAATAGCGCAAAATATCATCGTAGATACCTGACTCATTCGAAAATAGCGCATAATTTTTAGCGGTTCCGAACCATTCCCTGGTCGAAGCTCGATGCTTATTGACTGCCCGTTCAAGGTCTTTTGTTTCCAGAGGAACCAATCCGCCACTGCTCATCGCTTCATCTAATTTGAATTCAATAGCGATATCGATCACGGCTTCCAGGTCTGCTCCTGAAAATTCCTTCGTCTTTCTAACAATTCGATCGTAATCAATCTGACCAACGGGCTTGCCCTCCAACTTGATCTTGAGAATGGCTTTACGTGCCTGATCATCTGGAGGGGGGACGAAAATAATGCGGTCAAAACGGCCCGGTCTGCGAAATGCCGTATCGAGATGCCACGGTGTATTGGTGGATGCCAGAATTAAAACACCTTCATTAGAATATTCAATGCCATCGAGCTCTGCTAAAAACTGATTGATGATGTGTCGCCCTGCACTTTGTTTCATGTCCGAGCGTTTCGCTCCTAAAGCATCGACCTCGTCAAAATAAAGCACACAAGGTTTTAACTTCCGTGCCTTTTGGAAAATGGCGTGTAGGTTCCGTTCGCTTTGCCCTAAATACATGTCTAAGATGTCGCTGATACCTACGGCGATGAAATTGGAGTTGACCTCACCCGCTGTTGCCTTAGCGATCAGGGTCTTACCACAACCAGGTGGGCCGAACAGCAAAATTCCGCCCCCAATTTTCTTTCCGTAGGCGGCATACAAATCCTGATGTTCTAAAGGGTAGATGATTTTCTTGCGGATTTCATCCTTTACACCCTCCATTCCCCCAACCTGATCGAACTTGACTTTAGGCCTTTCTATTTCAATACTATTGCTTTCTTCTTCTTGATCACCGAGGCCGCCCAACTTGATCTTCGGTGGGGTCTGCGAGTTGTTTTTATTGAGCTCGACATTAATTTTTGATTCGAGAATGGGGTCTGAAATGTTGCCATCGTTCTCTACTGCGAACTCGTACGCCTCTTTGGCCTGATCGAATTGCTTAGCTTGATACAGCAACTGTGCGTATAAATGCCAGGCTGGTCCATTGTTTTTGTGAGAATCCACCAATTCTTCCACAATGACCATAGCAAGAGCAACTTTACCCGTTTCGTTGAATGTTTTTGCCAAACCAATCTTTAAAGTCGGATCATCAGGAGCTAGTTCAATCGCCTGCTTGTATTCAATTTCCGCCTCCTCGTACTGCTTGTTTTCATACAGCGCATTACAAAGCAATTTGCGGAGGGGAAGGTTGTTGGGGGTCTGTTGTACTGCTTCTTTAAGGTAATTGATTTGGTCGTTATTCATTTTCGATATTCTTAAACAAAGAAGTTTTTCAAAACTTCTTCTTTAGAAGAGGAGAAATCTTGAAAAACTTTTATACGAAGCCGCAAAGATATTCAGACTTTGTCTGAAAGCAAAGTGCCGCTGAATATTCTACAATTCGCCTGGCATAACCACCTCCACCCACTGACCCGGTACGCGGGCGTTGATGGTATTATCGTACATGGCCTCGCAGGAAACTGCGGGCAAATAAAATTTACCTTGATATGCCGCATTCAATTGTACTAGATATTTATGGGTTGCTTTTTGTCGAAGGTCGAAAAAGGTATGAACGCGATCATCTCGAAAATCCTGATATTCTGGTTTGCTGCCGTTACTAAAAGCAGCAAATCCATCTAGACGACTATTGATGATCTCCCAACCCGATGGAAATATTTGTGCCAGCGCCATTTCCTGGTAAGGGATGGCTCTTTTACCCGGGTGGATGACATTGACTTCCGCAATGAAATCCGTTCCCTGAACAATGCGACTTGGGTCCAACACTTCTCCATTCATGGCTTTGTATGCAATGTTAATGGTTAAGTCACTGGATGCGGCCGTTTCCTGTCCGGCAATGGGTTGACCGGTTAATATTAGTCGGGCAAACAGCGTTTGATCGCCCGGGTTTTTTACCTGTATCTTCTTTGGGTCGCTACCGTCGATCGGTACCTCCACTTGGAATACCGGTGTGTTGGAACCGGCGTTGACCGATCTTTTACCACCAACCTGGTAAGCAAACTGAAATTTCTTGCTGACGCCGCCTTCACCCACGTATTTGCCGACTGCTAATAAGCAAAATGATAAGGTCTGTGTGCTGAACCAACGTTGCGAACTCAAACGGTCAGAAATGTCCTTTAACAAACTAGCAGCCGCGTCTTGTTCTTCCAGTAAGACTAAGGTTTCCAATATCATCCCCTGGTCTCGGAGATCTGATCCGAATGTATAAGAAAGCTCTTGGTAAGGACTGATATTGGTGGTAAGGTTATTCGCCAGGGATTTGGCAACTTCCGGTTTACCGGCCAGGGCATATGCAGCGGCCAGTCTCCATTTTGCTTGCAAGTTCAATTCGTTGGTTTCCCGCAACCGATTCATTGCTGCCAAATCGGGTTCGTTGGCTAATGCGAGCGTATACAAACGGTAAGCTTGATTTAATTCATTCCAGCGTTTGTTTCCGAAGCCATATTCCGAAGCATTCGTATTGGAACTCCAGATTTTCGCCGCCTTTTGTTGAAACTTGACCCAGCGATTGATCATCGAAGTTGGAACGGAATATCCCAACGCTTTTGCCTCCAGCAGAAAGTGACCAGCATAGTTGGTCGACCAGTGATTGGGGTCGGCATTGCCAGGCCAGTAGGTAAAGCCACCCCGACTGGTCTGAAATAGTTTGAGGCGATTAATGGTGGCGTTGATGTTGATCGGCACGCGCTCTTTTTGTTTTTCATCCAGTTCCATCAACTTGTCTACAAACAATTGTGGAAAACCACCGGAAAGTGTCTGTTCCAAACAACCGTATGGATATCGAAGCAAGTAATTCAGCCGTTGACCCAGATTTATTGGAGGGATATTGGAAACCTCAAGGATGCCGGTATTGGTGCCGGGCATACCAACCGCCTGAAAGTTGTGATCCCACGAATCACCGCTCGCCAAGACCTTGGTCGCTACATCGGTTAGATATGGATTGGGGTTGCGAACCAGGATGTCAATTTCCTGGGAAGCACGCTCTCCATTGCCGGCGGCCTCCACGACAAACTGTGCCGCACCCGCCCGGTCGCTCATAGTAACATCAAAATACAATACGTCTTCACCGGGGCGATTGAAGGATATTTCCTGTGTGGCCGAGCCGTTGATACGGGCCATACCGTTGTTTTCCTTAAGGGTGACCCGGGCGTTGCGAACTTTTTGGTCCATCGCAAAGACCGTCACCGGTAGCCGGAGCGATTCACCGGGGCCTAAGACGCGTGGAAGCGTGGCCAATACCATTAATGGCTTGCGAACCGGGGTTGTCTTTTCAGCGGCACCGTAGGCGCCGTTATTGGCAGCAATGACCATCGTCCGAACGGCCCCTACATAGTTCGGTAATTTTATTTTGTGTTTTGCTTTTTTTCCCCGCCTTAATTCGAAGGGACCAAGATGCATGACCGCTGGTTTGAAACGGTTGATTTCATCTTTAGCGTCTGCTTTTTCCAGTTCGATGTCTCCACCGATACTCAAAAGACGTTCCATACTGCCTCCGTAAGCCCCTAAGACATGGTCATAAATATCCCAGGTTTTGACTCCCAGGGCTTCCCTGGCATAGAATGCATCCCAGGGGTTGGGAGTCTTAAACCGCGTCAGCCCCAAAAGACCTTCATCGACGATGGCGATGTTATACGCCATCGCCTTACCATCGGCTTCACTGACTTCGATGGTTACTTCCTGCTCCGGTTGTAATTCATCTGGCATTTCGATCTCTGGAGATAGTTTGGTGCCGGGATCTTCTACGGCTACCGGAATGACACCGTAGAGGCGAACCGGTAAGTCATTCTCCACCTGGCCGTGCGGCTGTAAAAGAGCAACGTGAGCATAGACGGTCGGAGCCATTTCCGGCGAAGTCTTAAAGGAGATGGTGTTTTCTCCATCCTGTGCATTTGTCCAGAATGACTGGATTACTTTCGTGCCATTTTCAAGTGTTACCAGGGCCTTTCCAATCTTACCGGTTGGAATGGTCAATTCGACCGTTTCTCCCACTTCGTATTTCTTCTTATCTGCCGAGAAAGTGAGCATGGCTGCCGCTTCCCGGTTGTTATTGTCATTGCCATACCATGGATAACCCGCATAGAAAAAGTCTCCAGAACAGTGGCCACTCTCTGTATCACATACTCTAACTAGGTAGCGCCCCCATTGATTGACCGTCACATTCCATTGGGCGAGCCCCTGGTTATTGGTGGAAACCTGGGCCTTTTGCAAGGCATCGTAGTGATTGTTGGAGTTATAACGGGAAATATTGTCGCGGCCGCGATCCCACCACCAACGCCATTGGACTCGGTACAAACCTACCGAGAGGGACTTTCCGGATATCGGTCGACCTTCGGTATCAACAGCAGCAAAACTCAAGGTTCCGTTCTGATCAATATTCAGGCGTTTTTCACCGTATTTATTCTCCGGGAGTTCCACACCTGCATAGGCCGTGAATGGATGATAGGGAATGGAGAAATTGTCGGTACTGAAATCTCCTCCCTTTTCAAAGGCCCGGCTTTTAAAGGTGGCCATTAACTTTCCTGGAAGTTGTTTGGTATTGGTCAGGTTAGTCTGGATGGATGCTTGTCCGTTAGCGTCTACTTCTCCTTCAAATACCGGTTTGGGTTCGGCTTCAAAAGCCCGTGCCGGATCATCGAATTCAAAGCTCGGGAATTTTTCAAAAGCCGTGTTGGCCGACTTTAAATTGACTTCGATTTTAGTCTTTACATTGCTGGCCGGAGCTCCGTGCAACCAATTGACCTGAAGGTTGGCCCGAATGGGTTCATCAGCAACCGAAAGGACCTCTTTTCCAAAGGATAAGTCGATCTTTAGCCGATTGGGTTTGATCGTTTCGATCTTTAGAACTTTGTCAAATGTTGCTCCGCCCGCCTTTACTCTTGCGATCCAATTACCAGTCGGATCATCTGGATCGGTGGAGAAATGCAAAGGGTAGATCCGATTGACGCTTTCGGTGACCACTCTTGTTTCCTGATTCTGTCCGCGAGCATCGATCAACTCGAATGTGACTGGATAATTGGCCGGCAACTGATCGTTTTTATCTTCGAGGATGAAGTGTAAGTAAACGGAGTCTCCAGGCCGCCAGACTCCCCGTTCTCCGTACAAGAAACCCTTCATTCCTTTTTGGGTAGCAGCCCCCGAAACATCGAAACGGCTCAGTGAAAGCGAATTGCCGTCTTCCAATCGCAAGTAACCCTTTTGATTGTTGTGCGTAACCAATGCGAAAAAGGGCTTTCTTTCGAGGGTCGCTTCTGCAATTCCTTCCCCGTTCGTTTGGATCGTTTGCAGAGGTTGTTGCTGAAAATCGTAAAAGACGATCGAAGCTCCATTGGCCGGTGTCGCATCCAGTAAATTGGTTACCGCCACGAAATACGAGTTATCCTTGCCTCCTTTGGCGATGATGCCGAGATTGGAGGCAATTACGTTCCGACTGACAAAACGATCCGAATTGTAATAAGCGGGGAAGCACGGATTTTCCCGGTGCTGCCACTCATATCCGTCGTAGTAACCATCGATTCCGTACCAACCTTCCAATATGCTTTTAATCTCGCCATTATCGTCTAGATTTGAAGCGGCAACCGTCAGGTTGTCCTCCTCTTTTTCCCTGTTGCCCGGACAGGCATAGCTGGAATAGGAGGGGCGAAAGCCAAGCCGGATTTGGTAAATGGCCTCATCATCCTGCTCGATTAGTTCATCCAGATTGAGGGCATAACGAGTCCAATTCTGAGTATGTCCTTCCGGATTTAGGTGTGAGAGGTCTATCTTTTTTTGCAAAATGATTCTCCCTACCCGATGAAGTTGGTAATCCCGGCCATCGAGATCGTTGGTTTGGAGAAATTGCAGGATGTTATTGTCGTAGATCTTAAAGACTTCCAACTCAACGGCATTCAAACCAATGGCTTCGAATGGAAAGACGAGACCATTGGAATTGGGAAGAATGACACCTTTGCCGGCCAGTCTGACCTGAGGTTTCACATCTTCAAAGGCAACAAACCATTCCGTAGCATTCGCCATTCGGAAATCATTGATGTTTCTGATGCCGGAGTTGACGGTAACCTTATGTTCTCCGGTGATTTTAACGGACGGGAAAATGCGCAATTCATTGCCCTGAATAATGGATCGGAAGTTTCCGCCAAAATTCGTCATGCTGATTAGACCGTTCACATTTTGCGTTGCCAGCAAAGGGTCGGAGAAACGAAGCGAAATGTATTGTTCATTGCCCTGCATGACCTGCACGTCCATTACTTTGAAATCGCTCAGAGATGGAATCTCATAGCTCTTTTCATCTCGATGGTCAACGCCGAGCGCCTTGCCGTTCCAGCTGATGTTAATTTTCGAAGCATCCTCGGTACGTTCGATGTTGCTGATGACGAATGCATGGGATCGCGACTCACCGCCATTTTGCCAATTAATCTGGAGCGATTGGCCATTTTGAACTGCCGATAGCGTTTGAGCGATTTCTTCGGCGGCAGCAATGTCTGCGGTCGCTACTTTACCACTTAATTCTTGTTTTCTAAGGTTGTTGGGATTGGGAGCTCTTAATCCGTCAAAAGTAACGTTGAGGTACTGATCCCGGGTTTTGAAAGAAAATGCGAATTCTCTGTCGCTACTGGGTACGTCCGGAATGAGCTTTTTCAGATTTACGGTTGCATGATACTGGGTGCTGGACCGCAACCATTCTTCGGGTTGAAATAATAGTGTTAACTCGTCTTCCCAACTGCCGTTTCCCGAAATACCCGGAGAAAAAGATAAAATACCGCCGGGCACTTCCTCGCCGATCTGATCGGCCGTTACCACCGGTTGGGCAAAACGAATTCTAATGGGATCCGTCTTCGAAATCACCCCTGAGGTGTAGGCATATACATAGGTATTGACGTCAGCCGCAGAATCTCCGGAAGTATTTCCTCCCGCATTTTTTTGGCAACCAGCACTCAAAAGTAGGAGTAAAGTGAATAAGGAAAGATGGATAATTTGGGTAGTTTTCAGCATTACGTGACGGTTTGTTTTCTGAATATTATTACTTTTATTCGCAGCAATGATCATTGGGTTGCGAATTGCTTAAACCTTCGGCTAAATTCCTAGGATTGGGGGTGCAAATAAACGAATGTATGTCTATAACTTTGCCATTATTTCCGTTGAGGATCGTCGTGTTTCCTAAAGAAGACCTCAACTTACATATTTTTGAGCCTCGATACAAGGAATTGATCAACGAATGTGAAGAGAGCGGAATAACTTTTGGCATCTCACCTTTCATACAGGATTCGCTACAACCGATCGGTACAGAAGTAAAACTGAAAAGAATCGCTAAAAAGTATCCCGATGGGCGGATGGACGTAGAAACAAAAGCTCTGGGGCATTACCAGATCGTTCGTTTTATGCGTCAAATGGAAGGGAAAACGTACGCCGGGGCCGAAGTTTTGCGATTGGAAAACATCGACGACCCCGACCTCCAATCCCGGTCTCAGATCCACGCCCTGCTCACCGAGCTTTTCGCTGTCCTGCAGGTCGAGAAACCCGTTCCGACAGAGGAGGAATTGAATACCTACGATGTCGCTCATCAGTTGGGTCTTTCTCTAAGTCAGGAGTACGAATTACTGACCATGCTTTCGGAAAGACGCCGCCAAGCTTATCTGCTGCGCCACCTGGACCGGCTCATGCCAGTGGCCCGGGAAATGGAGAAATTGCGGACCCGCATTCAGATGAATGGGCATTTTCGGAACGTAATTCCGCCGGATTTGGGCGATATTTAGTTTCTTTTGCGTTCCCGCTCTCGCCACTCCTGTTTATAAGTAATCTCAAACAAGCGCTCCCCTAAATCAAATTCAAATAGTAATTGGTAAGCTTCATCCAAACGGGGATAAATCACAAGACCTTCAACGGAATCTCCCGGAGCAAGGACCGTGTCCCGAATGGCGGCATTATCATAAAATTGCCGCTCTGTTTCCAGGTGTACAATGTGCTTTTTGATGGCAGAGCGTTCCACTTGTGCGGCCGCTAAATTGATGCCGGCGTCGATGGCTTGGCCCGTTCCAATTTCCGGATTGTCGGACGCAAATGACACCGTGGCAGCAATGGCATTCAATCCAAAGAATACCCAGCCCATCGCACTGGCTCTTTTGGCTGCTCTGCGATCCCGCTCAATACTTTCGGTTAGTTCAAAGACAATATCGTCGGGAGGAAAGGCATATCGATCGGTTACAATATCTCCGTCTGGGTTTAGCGCAAAATATTGAAATTGCTCGGGCCGGACCCGGATCTCTTCATCCGTTTCATTCTCAATCTCTATTTGAAATAACAGGTCAAACTCCGTACTTTGAAGAAAAGTACTGGTTAAGGAAAGGCCGTCCTTTTCCAGTTCTAACACCTCTTTATTAAGAGCCAGTTGGTGATTCGAATCCTCCGGCGTCAGTTGGACCATTGCGGGCTGATAAGCCCCACAGGCGGCTAAAAAGAGAGCAGTCAAGAATAAAAAAAAGTGTAAAATTTTGATCTTCATATCCGATTGCGTTCTATTGGTGATTGGTACCTAAATTGTCCAATTGTACATGGAAATGCAATGAAAAAGATCGATTTTAACTTTAATTAACGACCGCAAGAACTGTTATGATACTGTTAAGGGTAATGCTTTGCTGCCTTCTGTTGTTAAAGTTCTTGTGGTGGTAACCGTACTACAAACTACCTTTCTTCTTACTCGGTTTTAAATCCAATTGAAGTGAGATAACGTGGGAAAAGGTGTTGCGTTCATCTCCGAGATCCGTGAAAGCGTAGTCGACCTGTAGTGATGAAATCTTAAGCCCAATACCGATGCTGGGGCGTGACAATAGGATTTCATTGTCGTCAAAGTCGATTTCTTTCTGGAATTGATTGATGCCAGCTCTTAAGTAGAGGAATTGATTGTAATCGAACTCTACCCCGAAGGCGGGATCAATGCTGACGGGATCGGCTGATATCAGCGTATTGCGTTGCCCATCGGTCGTGAAAACGAAATCGATCTCCGGGCTGATGCCGATCGATTTTGCCTGAATTTTATAGTTTGCACCAATGATTAATCGCGGGTTGGTAATTTCTACGTCGTTGATCGGAACTTCATTGTTTGTCAGTGCCAATACTTCTTTTTCTTCTTCGGTAAAATTGAAAGACCAGGCATTAAAGGTAGTCGTCAAGTCTTTGGCCATAATACCCAACTTGAACTTGCCTTTGTGCAACTGTGCTCCCAAGTCGGCTCCAAACCCCCAGGAGGTAGCAAAAGGACCGATCCGCCGGTGAACTACCTTGACATTTCCGCCAATGAGCAGTCTGCCGGATTTCGTTTTTATCGGTTGGGCGTAGCTCAGTAGTACGGCGTAATCCGCTGCCGAGAATTCACGAATATTGTCGTAGTTGATCGTGCCATCGCTCTCATAAAGGGTGAGGGTATTTGGAATGTTGTCGATTCCGAATCTAATGACGGAAAGTCCAATCCGTCTGCCTTCACTCGATAGGGGAATGGTCAAACCCAGGTAGTCGAATTTGCCGACGCCGCCAAACCATTCTGAGTGCATGGCGCCAATCTGAAGTCCGCGGTCGTTTCCAATAGCCGCCAATCCAGCGGGATTCCAGACACCAGCGGTAACGTCTTCGATACCGGCCACCACCGCATTTCCAAGGGCCTGAGCTCGGGCACCTACTCCGATCGACAAAAATTCGTTGCTATATTTTTGTGCAGACAGGTGGCTATAAAAGGCCAGGAACGGAACTATAATTAGGTGTAATCGACTGTACTGAATGCTCATGCTTGACTACTTTACTTTACAACGCAAACGTATATAATTATGATACGATGAAGGTGGAATCCGCTTCCTAATTTTTATTCTTCCTCATCAATTGTCTTCTTTAAGTCTTTATTGACGAGAATGCTGGCATTGAGTTCGAATCCGATCAATAGGACCATTGAATTGAGCTGAATCCAGATCATGATGACAATGATGGTCCAGATGGTACCGTAGAGTTCATTTTCGGTTTTGATCTGGTCCACATAATAGGAGAATCCACCGGATATCAAAATGCATAAGATCGTAGCTAAGGTAGCGCCCGGAGAAAAAATACTGAACTTTCGCACCACGGGGGCTCCATGCCGGTAGATGATTGCAATTCCCAAGTAGAACAGGCTGATGATCGACAACCAGCGGATGAAGTTGATCAAAAAGCGCGAAAACAGATCCAGCGAAATATAGTTATCTACAAATTGCAGAATTGTTTGACCTAAAATGACGAAGATCACTGATGCGACCAATAGAATGCCCATCTGGAAAGTCAATAAGATAGCGATGGCTCTCTTTTTAAAAAAATTGCGATTCTTGAAAGTCTGAAGGTCTGCTTTCTCAAAACCGCGCATTAAAGCGATCATACCATTGGAAGCAAAAAACAGGGCCAGGATAAATCCGAATGACAACAAGCCGAATCGTTTCCGATTGGTCACTTCATCAATGAACTCATACAGCCGATCACCCGCAATACCCGGCATGATCCCATGGATGTAATCATTGAGTAAAAGATCGAATTCTTCTCCGCCAGGTAGATACAGGATAAAATAACTCTTGAGGATTGGAATGAGCGTGAATAGCGCAATTAGAGACGGAAATAGAGAAAGAAAAAATGAATAAGCAGTCGAGTTGGCACGTGTAAAAAGATCGTACCTTTTTAACTCGTTCAGAAAGAAGACGATTACGTCGTATAGAGGAACCTTAGAGAAGCCTGGCAAGGAGTAGGTCTTCGACCAATCGACCAGGTTTTTTACAATCGGCAATTGAAAAAACCACTCCTGTATGTTTGGCAGTTTAAGCTTTTTCAAAATATGGTTCTAATTTTTCTAGTAATACGGAAGGTGCTGCGACCGATTCATTTGTTTTAATGTCCACAAAGCAGAGCTTTACACTGCCGCCATTGACCAACTCCTCTCGCTCATTGTAAATCTCCATGTGAAAAGTAATAAAATTTTCCGGAAGCTTGCGTAACGTTGTTTGAATCGTTAGTAACTCGTCGTAGCGTGCCGGACGAACGAAGCGCATTTGCAGGGACATTACCGGCATCATGATGCCATACTCTTCTTCTAAACTCCAGTAAGAAAAGTGGAGAGAACGCAATAATTCCACTCTCCCAATCTCATAATATTGAGCATAATTGCCGTAGTACAAGTAGCCCATTTTATCCGTTTCACCGTAACGAACCCTCTTTTGGTACAGATGTTCCAACATAAGCAGTAAATGGAATCTTTAAGCCCTTTCGATTGGGCAGGTCATACAATGTGAGCCTCCCCGTGCCCTTGACAATTCATTGGAAGGGAGGAGTATAATCGTGTTTTCTAATTTTTTTGGGTCCAGAGTGCCTGCCGCCTGTCGCTGTAGGAGGTCTTCGGCATGGAGCAATTGATACCCAAATTCGCGAAAGGCGATCTCCGTCTTAGGGTTTCGATCATAGGTGATGGCCACTCCTGGTTTGACTGCGACCAGGTTACAGCCATCGGTCCATTGCTCTCGTTCCTGGTAGGGCGATTCGCCGTTACCACTCAATATAAATTCCATTTCAGCACTGATTTCTCCCTGAAAAAAATCACGGATGGAATGGTAAAAACGTTTGGTGCCGCTCTGGGTATAGACTTCGACGTAGGAACTCAAACCATCAATTACGATTGGCTTATAAGCTACCACATGACGGTGGTTGATCTGAGTGAAAATCGTGTCGATGTGCATGAAACTACGGTCCGTAGGGATATTGACCTGGACTACATTTTTTACGACACCGCGTCGAAATAATTCATCCTTGATGGAGTGTACAGTATGAGCTGTTGTCCTTTCGCTACAGCCAATCAGGAGGTAATCTTGGTTGATTAACATGATGTCGCCGCCTTCGATGGAAACGCCTTCTCCCCGGTAAGAAGGGGGGAATTGTTCGACTCGGTTGAGGTTGATGATGCGATCTTCGTTGCGCAAGGTGCGAAAGATCGGATGTGCCCAGAAGATACAGCGAGTCAAGAAATTCTCGCGAAATCTTGCCTCCTTAGCCGCCTTGGTGATGATGACGTGGTCGTTGACCACTGCCGCTATATCACGGGTGAAAATGAAATTGGGAATGGGATCGAAAAGAATGTGGCCGGTTGCTTTATTGTATCCGGAAATCAGGACTTCTGCCAAGTCCTGATTGTTCAGCACGAGCAATTCTTCCCGGAAAGAAGACGGCAGTTCCTCAAAATCTACGATCTTGTCCACCATTTCTAATTTTGCGTCCTGGTCGTAGTCCATGGTTTCAGCCAGTAATTGCTCGACCTCAAGTACATTTTCGGCGCCGATCAAAGCTCCGAGGACATTCGTGAAAATGGTGTGCTCCTTCCGCATTTGCGGGAGATATACGATATCGTCGAAAAGGAGTTCTTCTGCTCTTTTCGGTGATACCCTAGCAATGCCTTGATCGGGTCGGTGTACAATGACCCGCTTCAATGGACCAATTTCAGAATTGACGTTAATGGTGGAATCCATATCCCATTATTTATTCGATGCCCAAAAATAGAAATTACTTTCATCAACCAGGTCAAAACCCGTGGCAGGGTAGAGGTTGTTACCGATTATATTGGATTTTTCGGTTTCTAGCAGTAAGCCGGCGGCATCGGTCTGTAGCGCCAGTTCTTTGGCCGATTCGATGAGTGCTTTGCCAATGCTTCGACCCCGGAATTCCGGGTCGACAAAAAGGTCGTTCAACAACCACAGTTTTGCCATCCGGGTCGACGAAAACAATGGGTAGAGTTGGACAAAGCCCTGATATTTAGGGGCTGCTCCCTCTTCCATCGCCAGAAAGATGACGGAGTCGGCATTGGACAGCCGATCAGAGATGAATTTTTCGGCACCGGCGAGGTCACTATCTTTTCGGTAAAATACGCGATAGGCATCAAATAATTTTGCCACCGATTCAAGATGGTTTACGGTTGGGCGGATTATCTTTGTCATCAGAATTGTATTACTTTTTCAACTTCGTAAATGGAATTGATCTTGCCCGCAAATATGCAATAAAATCTGGGCTTTTCATTCAATACTGAAATTTCGGTTGGTCTTCCGTCGTCTATGTAATTGGCTTTAAGCTTGGATTTGATGGTGAACATCGATTGCTCGTATTTCAACTCCACTTTAGCATTAAAATACTGGCGTATTTGACTCAACATTTTGTGGGCATTCGATTGAGGTCTCATCGAGCAATCATTACAATTGCTCAGAAAATTAGGTCTACATGCGGGATGACTAATTTGACAATCAAAATGCGGTAGGTCTTCATACGATACTTTGTGATGCGTGTAAGCCACCGATGAAAGCGAAAGTAAACCGGAATAACCATAGGGCATCAGCGATCCGAATTGCCCGTCCATGACTGTCAATCCCAGGTCCTTTAATTGTGGTGAGGTCACGAATACCATTTCTGCAATCTCGTGCATGAGTTCTATTCCTTGCACCCCAAATAAATTATTGATTCCGTTGCTGCCGGCATAGGTGGCATTGACGACTTGGTCGGCCCGTATTTTTCGAATTTCTTCTCCGGGGAGATCGCCGACTTCCAAGACCCAGTAATCGCCATCTGCACGGGCGTTGATCAATCGGGTCTCCAACAAAAGTTGAATGTTTGGTTGTTCGCGCAGACGTTGTCGGTAATAGTCCGCTATTAGCATCGGATCAAAGGTGGGTTCAGTGGTCAGGAATAGGGCTTCCAGACGATCAAAACTAATCCAGGGGTGGTCATGGACTACCGAACACTTGATGTTGAGAAAATCACAGAATCGCTTAAATTGGTATTGGTCAGTCAGGGATCCAAATTTGTCGATGCCGTAGTACTTATCATATTGATCATTGATGAAAGCCTTATGTTCGGAGGTGAAGCGAGCCTTGTTTTCATTCGACATTCTGGCGGTCGCAATACTACGGGGATAGTGATATCCATTGTGGAGTCTCGCCTGGTTGACAATCGATGCCTTAGTGAGTAATCGGCGCTCCTTCTCGATCAGTAAAACGCGGAGGTCATTTTCTGCTAGGTACAATGCCGTATAAATGCCAAAAATGCCCCCTCCTATGATGACAAAATCGTATTTCTCCAAGGCTCTTCATTATCGTGACGTCCAGGACACTGGTATACGATCGACAAAATTCGGAAAAATATTCCGAAAATTTATTCGGAAGCACCGCTGATGGATCACCTCGCGGCAATTTCGGCTTTCGAGAAGACCCGTAAGGTGATGTAGCCCAAAATGAAAAAGAGACTGTATCCAATGGTGATTCCCCAGGCATCCAAGTACTGTGCAGGGTAGACGACTCGCCTTCCAATGTCCATTAGAATTGACAGCGGGTCGGTGAGAATATCCCAGCTGTTCCAGCGAAGATAGCGCCCGAGATAGACCCCAAATGCGCAGAGCACCAAAATGAAAACCGAACCGCTCCAAGCCACAGATTTATTCCAACGCTCTTCCAGGAATTCGTGTACATCGAAGATGGACAGATAACCCACGATCAGACCATTCCAGGCAAAGGAAAAGATCATCAGCAGGTCATACCACAGTGGAATACCCGTTTTAGGACGCAAGTGAAAGAGGTCGGTAATGATGTAGAAGGAATTGGGCAAAAAAAGCAGCCATCCGCTTAATAAGATGCCCGCTACCAGAAGGCGCTTGCCCGAATGTTGGTGGTAGCGCAACACGAGACTGATGCCCATGGGAATGAAAGCAAGTAGGAGATTCCAGGCTAGGAAAAAATAGAGGTACGTATTGGACCAATAGGCTCGAAACAGAACCAAACAAACATTGAACAAGGCCATAAAAAAGACCAGTAAGATCAATTGCCTGCGCTTTTGGGGAATGGTTTCCAACAGATTCATACTACGGGTGTTTTTGAAGAACAGCTTTTTGTTTCTTTAATTCAATCATCGATTTAATATAACGTTTCGCCAAGGGGATAATTTTTACCCGGCTGCTACTGACGTCATCGGTCCACTTGACCGGCAATTCAAAGACCTTCAAGCCCAGCCACTCCGAAATGACCAGTAGTTCTGTCGAAAAGAACCAGCCGTCGTTGTTGGCCCCGGCTTTCAACAACCGGTTAAAGACCGGACGTTTGAGGAATTTGAAACCACACATGCCATCGGAAAATCCGACCCTTAAATAAACTTTTAGAAGGAAATTGAAAATGCGGGATGCGACCTCTCGCTTGAAAGGCCGGTCGATCACCTGTGAACGCGGGTGCAATCGACTGGCGTAGACAATATCTTGTTTTTGATTGGCAATCGCTTCATAAGCCTCCGGGAAATGTGACAGGTCAGTTGCCAGATCCAGATCCATGTAACCGACTATATCGGCATTGGATTGACTCCATGAAGTCTTGAGTGCCAATCCGACACCCCTGCGCGGGACTTTCACAAAGACGACTTCCGGGATGGTTTCGGACATTCGCTGAGCGATCCTAGCCGTCTGATCGGTTGATCCATTATCGGCGATGACAATTTGCCACTGACCGGATTCCGGGAAGTGATCTTTAAGGAAATGATGGAGGATTTTAACGTTCTTTTCCAGGGTTTCCTCCTCGTTCAATACGGGAATGGTGACGTCGAAAGTCATCTTTTTTAGTTATTTGTTCAATGAGATAAGTAGGGTAATATTTGTGAGATTCCGTGAGGATCATGATTTGTTTTGACGTAGCGGCTTTTTTTGTTTTCTTTGTAGGGTATTGAAAAGCTAACATACAATTTCTATTGTTAAAGTAACGTCATGTTAAAAAAGCTGAAATCGCTTTTTATTGTTGAAGTTGAAGACAAAAAAAGTAAAAAGCCTCCACAAAAGAAAGAAAAAGAAAAGCCCGTCCCAAATCCACCTTCCGTTCAGGAATCTGTTTCAGGTAAACCCGGTCAGGTAACCGATAAATTTCTGGATGTTCTTTTCGATGCAATGGAAAAGAACAACCTCGATGGGTTCGACTATTTGGAGTTTAAACAGTCGTTGCTTTCGTTGAAGAAAGTAAACATGGATGAACCGACCAGGTTTCGTTCGGCCTATGCCATGGCGCAAACCATGGGGGCTTCGGTACAGCATCTCATTAAAACCGCGCAACATTACATCGATGTACTGGCAAAGGAAGAGAAGAAATTCGAATCGGCACTCGCCAATCAAAAGGCCAATAGAATTGGATCCAAACAGAAGGAGATCACTCAGCTGGAGCAACTGATGAAGGATAAGCAGACGCGGATCAAACAGCTGCAAAAGGAAATGACAGAACACGAAAAGCAGATCGACACATTGAAAAGAGTCATCGGCGATGCCGCTTCTAAAATCGAAACGACAAAGAATAACTTTATTGCCAGTTACAATACACTGGTCGGACAGATATACAAGGACATCGAAAATATGAAACAGTTTTTGAAGTAGTGGGGTTAATGAGAGAAGGAAAAACGATAAAATCTAATAATAAATGGATTCAGGAGTAAAGAATAAGTCATTTTGGCAAAGACCGGAGGGCGTAACGGGTTCGATTTTTCTAATTGGGATCGCTGCTGGTCTGGGCTATTTGATCTATACCGGAGTATTGAATATCCTTTTTGCGAATATTTTGAACTTAACCTTAACGCTGGTTGCATTGGGAGTTGTTCTTTACATGGTTTTGGATCCCAAGATGCGTAACTTGGTTTGGTACGTCTATAAAAGCGTGATGAGGTCAATTACCAGTGTGTTTGTTAAAATTGATCCAATTGGAATTTTGAAATCTTACGTGGAAGAATTGAAAGGCAACTTGGCTAAGATGAATCGCCAGGTCAATCAATTGCGGGGTCAGATGCACAAACTAAGAGAAACGATCCACAATAATCAGAAGGCGATCGAAAGCAACCTTCATCTGGCGAGTAAAGCCAAAGAGACCAACAAGCGGGATGTGATGATCCTGAAATCTAGAAAGGCAGGCCGCCTGCGAGAGTCCAACATGAGATTGGAAGACCTCTACAAAAAAATGGAAGCGTTGTACCGGGTCTTGGTTAAAATGTTTGAAAATTCGACCATCCTGATGGAGGATATTAAAGATCAGGTTGCAGTCAAGGAGCAGGAAAGAAAGGCCATCCACGCCAGCCATAATGCTATGAAATCTGCTATGAGCATCATCTCGGGTGATCCCGATAAAAGAGCAATGTTTGATATGGCTATGGAAGCAGTAGCCGACGACGTAAGCCAAAAGGTTGGCGAAATGGAACGCTTCATGGATATGTCCGCCAGTTTCATGGATTCTGTCGATCTGAAGAACGGAATCTTTGAAGAGGAAGGACTAAAAATGCTGGAGCAATGGGAAAAAGAGAGTTCCTTAATCCTGGGAGATGAAAAGCAACATTTGCTGGAACAGGCCAATGACGACGATGATGTCTTGGACTTGAATCAACCCATGAAAGAACCGATCAGAGACCAAAGCCATCGGAATCAATACGATAATTTCTTCGATGGAGACTAAATGAACAGCTTCCAACTTTAAGAAAACATTTTGATTTTCTCGGTACTAGTTGAATCGGCACTTTCGTTTGGATCATATGAAAACGAAAATAACCACTATCATTCTGCTATGCCTAACCATTTGTCTCTCCGACCTAAACGGACAATCCTATAACAATGCAATTGGACTAAGAATGGGTACCGATTGGGGCATGACCTTCAAACAGAGAGTTGCCAAGCGCATCACGGTAGAAGGCATTCTACAATCCAGTTTGCAGCGTGAAGAGGCCATTCTTACTTTGATGTTGGAGAAACACTTCAATTTCATCACTCGTCGACTCAATATTTATTGGGGTGGAGGCATTCACAAAGGGTGGATCGACGATGTGTACCAGGAAAGTTCCGTCCAAGATCCTTTTGGAATGAGTTTTATCATCGGCGGTGAATTTACACTTGGAAAAATCAACTTGTCCTACGATCTAAAACCCGCTTTTAATGTCGTCGGTGGTGAGAAGAGAATGTATACGCAAAGCGGGATTTCCGTACGCTATGTCCTCACCAAGCGGAAGAAATACAACTGGGAAAAAAAGAACAAAGGGAAAGGAAAGAAAAAGAAGAATAGTCAAATGAATAAGAATTCCAGTTGGAAGTTTTGGAAGAAGTGAAACAACTGCACATTATTGAACAGAAGTTGTTCGAATTTGAACACTTTTTTCTCTACTGTTTTTTTACTACTAGCTCATTTTTAAGTAATTATAATGAATTTGGCGTTTGGCATTGTTTTCGACTTTTTTAGTGGGAAAACTAGCTAAAACTTGCCATTATGCTGCAAAACTACCTCAAAGTTGCCGTTCGAAATCTGTTGAAGAACCCTCTCTATTCCGGGATAAATCTTTTAGGGTTGACCATCGGTATGACCTGTTTTATTCTAATCGCTTTGTACGTCCAGTACGAGTTAAGTTACGATACCCATCATGAGAAAGCGGATCGGATTTATCGAGTCTCGCAATTCAGCGAAGGGAATTTCTTTCAAGGGTCCGACCGTTTTGCAGTTTCTCCTCTACCAATGGCCCAAGCCATACGCGAAGAAATCTCTAGGGTAGAGGCGGCCACCAGCATTCAGGACATGGAAGTCTTGCTGACCAAAGAGGATCAGGTCTTTTACGAGCGGACGTTATTTGCCGACGAATATTTGTTTGACGTATTTACTTTTCCAGTTGTGAGCGGAGTCGGGAAGGAGGCGCTGCAGGATCCCAACAGCATCTTGTTAACCGAATCTTTGGCCGAAAAATACTTTGGTGATGAGGCCGTAATCGGCCGAACCATTTTATTTCAAAACGATCGGCTCTTGACCATCAAAGGGATCATTAAAGACATTCCCGAAAATCAGCATTTTAACTTCGATTGCATAACTTCGATTCAGAATTATCCCGATTACCGCAACGATATGGGGGTTTGGATTAGTTACAATTATCTCACTTACATTGCTTTGCAAGAAGGGGTATCCGACAAAGAAGTGGAGCGCAGTTTGGTGGCCTTAGACAAATATGCGGAAGCAGCCTATAAAGATATTTCGGGCGAGGAAACACCTCCCACTTTATTTTTGCAACCAGTTAAGGACATCCATCTAAAGTCTCAAATCAACTTCGAGATGGCTGCCAACAGCGACATTAGATACATCTACCTTTTCCTTGGCATTGCATTCATCATCCTTTTGCTGGCATCTATCAACTACATGAATTTGGCTACGGCGCGATCAGCACTGCGCGCCAAGGAAATCGGGATGCGCAAAACACTGGGAGCAAAGCGTGTTCAGTTACTCTATCAGCTTTTGGGAGAGTCTTTTTTGTTGACCTCGTTAGGTTTCGTTTTAGCACTTATGCTGGTCAACATCTTGCTTCCTTTTTATCGACAATTACTGGATTTGCCAATCCCATTCGCCATTATCGGTAGCCGCTGGGTATTGGTCGGTATGTTCTTGCTGGCCATTTTAATCGGCGGTTTGTCCGGACTTTATCCCGCTCTTTTCCTTTCTTCCGCATCTCCCGTAAAAGCGCTGCAGGGTAATTTTTTGAAGAACTACCGAGAAGGCAGCAGCCTACGCAATCTCCTGATCATCGGACAATTCACTACGGCAGTAGTCCTTGCTATCGGCGCTGTCGTTATCCACCAACAGCTACAGTATATCCAGAACAAGAAATTGGGTTATGATCGAGAACAAGTCGTTTATGTAAACTATCGGGATCCGCTGGTTTTTGAAAAAAGGCAGACGCTTCGGACCGAATTACGTCGAAGCGACCTAGTAGAAGAAGTATCTTTCCCAAGCTATATGCCTTTAAACATGATCTCGCAGGGATTGGTAGACAAGTGGGAAGGGAATACCACGAAGGCACAATTGCAGATCTATCGCAATTACGTTGACACGGAATTCATAGATCTGTTTGCCATGGAAATAGTCGAAGGTCGGAATTTTTCGGCTGCCTTTCCAACCGACACCATCGATAGTTACATCTTGAATGAGGCAGCGCTGCGTAAACTGGGATGGTCTACCGCCGTTGACAAAACTTTCAATGGAGGTAAAGTCATCGGCGTCGTGAAAGATTTTCATTTCCTTCCATTCAATCTGGAAATTGCCCCGATATTTCTTTCCTATAAACGACGGGACTTTGGCCGGGGCAACGTAGCCATTAAGATAAAAGGAGAAGACCCAACGTTAGCACTGACCCACATCCAAACCACATTTAAGGATGTTATTCCCCATATGCCGATCGAAGCCCAGTTCATGGATGAATCCTACAATCGCTTGTACCGAGCGGAAAAGCGCTTCGGGCAGGCCTTCAATATTTTTACGGCTCTGGCACTATTTCTTGCCTGCATGGGCCTGTTTGGGCTCGTGTCCCATAATGTTCTACAACGCACCAAGGAGATCGGTATCCGAAAAGTACTGGGGGCTTCCGTACAAAACATTGTGCTTTTGCTGTCTCGCGATTTTATCCGGCTTGCAGCCGTATCCCTCTTGTTAGCCATGCCCATTGCGTGGTATCTCATGCGACAATGGTTACAAAATTTCGAATATCGAATCGAGATTCGATGGTGGGTTTTTATGCTGGCGGGGGGTGTTTTCGTCGGTTTGGCTTTTCTGACCGTAAGCTTTCAAAGCATCAAGGCGGCAGTGGCCAATCCAATTGATTCTCTTCGTACGGAATGATGATGGTAGTATAAAATAGAGCTCTCCGAAACCTTCGACTACGAAGAGCATTTTTTATCTTTAGAGGCAACAAAACTCAAGTACGACACTATGAAACCTCTAATGCTTATTTCCCTGCTAACGTTATGCTTTTCCTGTACTTCAAAATCGACTCCAGAGTCTACCGAATCGACTCCGGTAATCGAAGCGAAGTCACCCTCGCTCCAGCAAGCCTGGGCATCGGATACGCTTTTGCGGACGCCGGAATCCGTATTGTATGACCGCCAACGGAAAATGATCTTTGTGGCCAACGTAAACATGAACCCATGGGAAAAAGATGGCAACGGGTTCATCTCCAAAATGGACCTACAAGGCAACATCATTGAACTGGAGTGGGTAGGCGGTCTTAGTGGGCCAAAGGGAATGGGCATCATAGAGAACTCCCTTTTCGTGGCCGACATCGATGAAGTTGTAGAAATTCATATTGATGATGCCAGAATTCTCAACCGCTATCAAGTGGAAGGTACACCAACTCTCAACGACATTACGGTTTTTGATGGAACGGTCTTCATCTCTGGGTCCGATAGCAATAAACTCTTTAGCTTGAAGGACGGTCAGGTTTCATTGCTTTTGGAGGGCAATTTGGGAAGACCCAATGGCCTTTACGCCGAATCGGATCGATTGCTGATGATCACCAGCAATAGTAGCCAGTTGAAAAGCATTGATTTGGCCACTAAGACCGTCAAAGACCTGGCGGGTGAACTAGGACATGGTGACGGTATCGTGCCCATTGGCGACGGTGCTTACCTCGCTTCGAGTTGGAGAGGAGAGTTGTTTTACCTCTCTTCTGATTGGGAGCGGATCCCACTACTGGATACACGGGAACAGGAAATTAATGCAGCCGATATCGATTACATCATCGATCAAAACCTTTTGCTGGTACCAACGTTTTTTGATAACCGGGTAGTGGCATACCGGTTAATTCAATAAAAAAAGAAAGGATCAAAAAGAAAACACTACAGGAAATCGAGCATCGCAGTCCGACCAATAGGTTTTACTTGGACCGCATGGGAACAATTTACGATAGGGCTGGTGGGAAAACCGATGTTCCCCATCGACATGAGTATTACACCGTCTTATTTGTCGAAAAAGCAAATGGAAAGCACATCGTTGACTATAAAGCTTTTCCCTTTGAAGAATTGGAAGTTCATTTCGTGAGCCCCGGTCAAGTCCATCAGGTGGCACTTTCGGAGCGTCCGAACGGCTGGGTCTTTACTTTCTCCAAAGACTTCCTGGTAGAAAACAACATTCCCGAAGGTTTTATCTCGAATATTAATTTGTTCAAACCCTTCGGCGATACACCCGCTTTGAAGGTAGATCGGGAAACTTTCGATCGACTCCTTAGGATTGTACAGGAGATGGAGGACTGTATGCCCCGGGAACTTACCTACCGCAGCCGAGCATTAGGAGCCCTACTCCAATTGTTTTTAATTTTTTGCAATAATAGTTTGGCGCTGGATGCTAAGCAATTAGATGAGGAAAATGCGGCCGTCTGTATTCTTAGGGATTTTAAACATTTGGTGGACACGAGGTACTCGGAATGGCACCGTGTCAATCACTATGCCTCGGAAATGCACATTACCGCCAAACATCTCAGTCAGATGGTTAAGAACCTGACTGGAAAATCTGCTAAGGAAGTGATCCTGGATCGACTCCTCCTGGAAGCGAAAAGGCTCTTGCTGCACACGGGGCTAACGGTCAAAGAAGTGGCCTATCAAATCGGTTTTGATGAACCATTACACTTCTCCGGATTCTTTAAGAAAAAGGCCGGTCGTTCTCCGTCGCAATTTCGGGAGGAGAGCAAGTTTCAATAGAGCAGACTTCCTCTGTTGATTATCGTCGTATGTCTGAAGCCGGCCAAACAGCTAGCAATTCCGAAGTTTTTATATGTCATTGCCTCTTTTTTGTATCTGATGGCTACGAAAAGAATGGGACTTTTGTATCTGTATACTGGAACAGTGGGGCATCCACAAATTAATTTCCAAGAAAAAAGAAATACTAGATGAAGACCATTTATTTTTTAATCTTATTGGCAATAATATCAGGTGCTGTATTGCCCGTACAAGCGGCATTGAATGCCAAGATGGGTCGGGCCGTTGGGGACCCAGTCTATGCGGCACTCATTTCTTTCGTCGTGGGATCGATCGGTTTACTGGCTTACTGTCTAGCTACTAAAGTACAATTGGCCAATATCAGTGAGGCCACAACAGTCGATTGGTCAGTATGGACTGCTGGATTTCTCGGCGCATTTTATGTTGCAGCAGTGATCATTCTCGTTCCCAAAATTGGTGCTGCGTTAACCTTTGGCCTGGTCATCGCCGGTCAATTGACGCTTTCTCTCATACTGGATCATTTCGGCTTGCTCGGACTATCAGTGCACGCCTTGAACTGGCAGCGATTGGTCGGGATTATCTGCATCATCGGCGGCGTTTTACTCATCCGAAGTTTTTGATGTTTACACGAGTTGGAGATTCCCGGCCAATGCCGCATCCGTCAGGTCTTCAAACTGCAGGATTAGTTTTTCGTAGCTGCCGATGGTCATGTAAGTCGCTGAATGGGCATTGAAGCTTTTCTGTTGTAATACGGCCATCTCATTGTCTTCGTTAATGGCATTCCAGAAAATGTTGGCATTCAAATCCCAGTGATCCCGCTCCTCCTGAGTTTGGGGTTCCGCCGGTAACAACATAAAGGAAGCGCTTAGGGTTGTTTTTTCATCTAATGGGAAATTATTCACAACCATCAGGTGGTCCGGTTCAATCAAAACTATGGTATTGGGAAAAATCTGAATCAAAATATTGGCATACTTGCGGATTCGCCATTCCGATCGTGGGCTTCCCATCAGTTTCTTCATAGCTTTTTTCGGGAAGACAATAGAGCTATGTAGTTTGTTGGCTTCATTAACGCTCATATTGTCCAGAAAATAAGGACCGATCGTGGAGGCGTGGGCAATTTTGAAGTGATATCCCTCCAGTCCACCATCAATCAGCAATTTCCAATTGCAGTTCAACTGACCCATTCGATCATCGTAAGGAACCAGTGCGCCAAAATCAAATCCTTCGGTAACCTGATAGACTTCTTGAAGCCAACCATCGATGTCTATTTTGCCTTTTAGTTCCGGATTTGGCACAACGAAGATCAACCCCAGACGAACCTGGCATTCCAGTTCGATCAGACTATGTGAATCGGCATCGACTTCATGGAAACCCTGGGGATGAAAAATGCCTTTCAGGCAGCCCTTCGTATCGTAAGACCAGGCATGGTATGGGCAAACAATGTTTCGCCGGATATGTCCTTGTTGCTCTTCCAGTAACCGGACTCCCCGATGTCGGCAGATGTTAAGGAATGCTCTGATGACTTCGTCTTTTCCTTTGACAACCATGATGGGCGTCTCCGTAAAATCGTGGAGAAAATAGTCACCGGGCTTTTTTAAGGCTGCTGCTGCGCCAACAACCAAGGGGAAATTTTTGAAAAGGATGTTTTTTTCACTTGCCAATCTTGCTGATGACGTATACCTTTTTGCGTTGATTTGATGGGTAATGCCGTCTGCATCCTGTTTCATTTCTTGTTTTTCCAGGCCTGCAAATACCGCTTCGATGAATTCGATTTGCTTTTCTATCTTCATTTTAATTCTTTTTTCTTCTTACAATTCCAGGAGTTTTGATGGCCTCATCATAGCGTCGATCGGGGTGGCGTCTTTCATTGAATTGTTTCAGGCCTTCAAAGGTTTCGGGTTCATAGATAGAGTCCAAGAATTTTTCTGCTTCAATCCGAAGTCCTTCCTCAAGACTTTCTCCAAATCCTCTGACTGCTGCTTCCTTATCCGTTCTAATGGCGGGCTGTGGTAAACTGCATATAAATTCGGCGAGCTCAACTGCGCGCTGAAGCGATTGTCCCTTGGGAACCACTTCATTGGCCAGTCCAATGCGGTAGGCTTCTTCAGCATCGATCACCCGTCCGGTAATGATGAGTTCCATGGCTCTTCCCATTCCTACAATTCTCGGTAATCGTTGTGTACCACCATCGGCAAGCCCGATATTCCAACGGCGACAAGTGACCCCAAAGGAGGCGTGTTGCTCAGCAATACGGATATCGGCAAAACACGCCCATTCCAGTCCGCCGGCGTAGGCGACTCCGTTTACCGCGGCAATAATGGGCTTGTAAATATCGGTCCAGCGAGTCGGCCCCAAGATTCCCGGCATTTGTCCCTTACGGTGCATTTCTTTCTCTGCTTCCGTCAAATGGATCAGGCTGTTTTCTCCGGCAGCTTTGAGGTCTCCGCCAGCACAGAACGCTCGATCTCCCGCACCGGTAATGATGGCCACTTTGAGCCGGTCATCGGTTTTGAATGTTTCCCAAGCGGACAAAAGTTCTTGGTGTGTTACCGGACCAACACAGTTCATAACTTCCGGGCGGTTGAACCGAATGATGGCGATTTCATTTTGTTGAATGAATTCAATTTCCTTGAAATGCATAGCTGCTAGCTTTGTTGCAGATTAAAGCTAGAAACAATAATTGCCATCTCCATTGACAAAAATCAAGAAATACTTTTGCGTCGGATTCTGCTAAGTGTTTCGGGAGTCATGCCCAACATAGAAGCTAAATAGTGGAGGGGCAATTCGTTGAACATTTCCGGATCAGATCGAAACAGATATTGAAAGCGTTCTTCTGCAGACATCGACAAGAACGCATACACCCGATTTTCTAATGCCGACATCAATTTGACCAGCAAACGCTTTTCGTAAATGTCCCACTCCGGGATAGCTGTTCTCATGCGCTGATAATCTTCGATGTTGATGCCCTGGATGACGGTATCTGAGAGTGCTTGGATCTGCCATTTGGCTGGTTCGCCAAGGTAAAAGCTAGCTACGTCCGTGACCAATTGTCCTTTTCCGAAAATCCAATGAGTAACGGTCTTCTGGTCGGAATAGCTATAAAATCTCAGGAAGCCTTCTCGCAGGAAACACAGCTTTTGGCAGTATTGTCCCTTTTGGGCCACGAAATGATTTTTAGGGATTTGCTCTTCCCGATAGAATCCAATGACTTGTTGGATGAGGCTTTCGGGCATATCCAACTGTTGTTTGAGAAAGGATGCTAAAGTTTTCACCTTGTTGATCATTAATTACCGACAATTTATCTAAATTATTACTTCCATCTAGTCTTTTACGGGAAGAATTCTGTAGTGAAAACTGGAATTTTAAATCTACTTGGACGTGTTTAAACGCTAGATGGGGCGACTAGATCATCAAAATGTAGGACCAATGGAAAAAACATTTGTGAAAGGCCGTATTGTTTTCCTAGCTGCTCTCCTCACGGGACTCCTGTCCACATGTCAATCGTGCGAAGAGGCGAAGCCCATTGCCGAGGGGACCGACCCACAGGACAATTTCATCGATTGGGCCATCTATCGAGGAGATAAGAAGGGCTTGCAATATTCCGAACTGAACCAGATCAATACCAACAATATTGGAAAGCTCAGTCTGGCCTGGCAATACCACCATGGAAAACCCGGTGGACCATCCATGTACAGCAACCCCATCATTATTGATGATCTGCTCTATTTCACATCACCAACCCTAGATGTCATTTGCCTCAATGCTGGGAATGGCGAAGAAGTGTGGCGGTTCGTAGCGGCAGCATACCACGAGGACAAAGAAGTTTGGAGAGGAAGAAACCGAGGTGTGGTTTATTGGAAGGGCGCAGTTGGAGAGCGTATTTTTGCCTTTGTTAAAAATCGGATATACGCTGTGGATGCCAAAAGTGGTCAGCACATTTCTTCTTTTGGGAAAAACGGCTACATTGATTTGCACCATGATTTGCCGGTAGACCCGGATAAAGCCTCGGTTGAAATGACGACCCCCGGGATTGTTTACAAAGATCACTTGATCGTTGGCGGGCGGGTCCCGGAAGGATACAGTTCCACTCCTGGAGATATTCGGAGCTACAACACCGTGACCGGCGAATTCGAGTGGATCTTTCACACGGTGCCGCTGGAAGGTGAGGAAGGTTTTGATTCCTGGGAATTTGTAGAAGGAGAGACCTATGGCGGTGCGAACGCCTGGGGAGGTTTTACCGTCGATGAAGAACGGGGATGGGTTTTTTGTGCTACAGGATCTCCCGCACCGGATTTTATCTATGGGGGGACACGACACGGTGCCAATCTATTCGGAAATTGTATTCTGGCACTCGACGCCGAAACCGGAGAAAGGGTCTGGCACTATCAAAACATTCATCACGACATTTTTGATTATGATAATCCACCCGCTCCAATGTTGGCCA
>JANQRV010000047.1 GCA_028284395.1 Saprospiraceae bacterium | reverse complement strand
TAATCCCCGGATCAGAGCTTCCGACCTTCACCAGTATTATTCAGCAGCTTACTTACCCTATCGGGGGCCTAGTGCCTGGGGAAAATACCGACATCTGGTGGAACGGAGTCAACAAAGAGTCGATCATAAACGGGTAGCAATGGTCAAACGCTTTTGTCGTCTAAACAAAGATGTCCGCCTATTAGATATCGGTTGCGGTTCGCCTACTTTCCTGGCCCGGTGCGTCGAAAAATATTCCTGTATGGGTTTCGGAATCGATTTTTCCGATCATGGATGGAAAAATGATCTGGAACGATTTGGTCACCTGAAGCTGACCGTCGGGGAAATCCCCGATCTACCTAAGGATCTAAGTCCCGACATCATAACGATGTGGCAATATCTCGAACACGATTATGAACCCAAGCCGAACTTGCTGGAATTGCGCTTACGTGCCAAGGCGCAAACCAGGCTGATCATTGAAGTACCCAATTTCAGTTCCGAAAGCCGGGTGAGGTTCGGAGCTCATTGGGCGGGTTGGCACACACCTCGCCACGCTTCCCTTTTTTCGCCCGGCAACATCACATTGCTGCTGGAGCGTTCCGGTTGGAGAACGGATCACATCCTTACCTATGGCACGCTTGATCCCTACCTCCTGTATTGGATGAGCAGGATGGAGAAGAAAGGCATCGCATGGGCAAAAAGTATGGAAGCCGAGTTTATTGACTTCCTCAAAGGCAGGATTGGCTTACTGCCGAAGTTATGGACCCAAAAATGGAGATCACTCGGTTTTATGACCATTATCGCCAAGCCATTCTGAAGACGGAACGACATCCGCCCAAGAACCTATTGAACGATAGGGAACGAAGCGGGAAAATAACTCTTCACTATACCAATTCAACACCCTGGTTTTTTTGATCGCTTCGCGGTGCTCACTGCTCTCGTAAGCAAAGACTTTCAGAGACTCAAAGTCCTTCCATAGGCTGAAGGTGGCCATCTGAAATAATGGTACTTCCCCAATACCCTTTGTATAGAGTAAACCTGGACTCTCCCGGAGTGGTCTTTCGGAAGTGGGTACGAACTTCCAGAACTGGTACATTTTATTCGGACGGATATTGGCACGAGTAATAACGGCAATGGGTCGATCGCCCGTGTCCGGTAAATGGGCCGGTTTAAAAGGATTAGAACCGGCCCATTTACCGTGGGCAGAGACATTTCTCATATATAGGGTCCAGGATTCAGTAACATGCTGCCGGTATTTCTGCATCAATTCGGACCGATCGAAAAAGTGCTGTGCGGCTTCTTCTTCTTCCCAGACCTGCAGCAGGCTATAGACAGACCAGTCGGGCAGAGGATTGAAACCCAATCCTCTGCCACTTCCCAGGAGTCGGTAGAAGGTAAGTCCACCGCAGTTGGCAAGTAAAGGATGGGCGTACTGCATCATCGCAAGGGCCCAGGCTCGATTGCGCCAGCCGCTATATCTTAAAAAGCTGATTGTAGTGATCTGTCTTGTCAAAGCGAAGCCTAGTTGTCGAAACTATACAATTGTGAAATAACAGTCTGCTTTCGCGATTGTTCAGAGCCTGGCTTTATTGCTAGTTACTAACGGATTTTTCGTTTTACAAACCATATGTCACGCAAATCAACGCTAAAAGACAATGCATGGCTGGTAAATAAAGAATATAACAGTACCTCTACGCCGTATTGTTCCGCCAAATATTTGACGAAGGAGGAGGAACAATGGTAAAAGGTAGGTGCATAAGGCACTTTGAAAAAATCTGGTATTATCAATTGTCCCGCACACACCGACAGGAAAACCCCAAGGTCTTGTCTTCATTTAGCAGATACAACGAACGATCAGAGCTGTCGAAATTGAAACCTCGAGCTCTCTCGCTGCTCTGGGCAGAACTGCTCCAGTAGGCTGCACCGAGCCCTTGGCTGCCGAAAACGCCGTCGGAGTCGCGGACGCCACCCAATTGGGCATTAAACCTGCTGGATCCACCTTCTAGTAATTCCCTATAAGCCATTTTATCTCCTTGTTCATCATCAGAAATCAGTCCCCCTTTGGTAAATTGGTGAATCAAACGCTGCCATTCCAGGTCGGAAGGAAGGTGCCATCCCGGCGGGCACGCTGCTAATGCCGCTTCCCAGGTATAGAGACGGCCGTATTGGTTGCAATTGGCATCGACAGGGCCCTTTCCCTCATAGTAACAAAAGGAGCCCTCCATCTCAAAATTGAGATTTTCGGCCAGCCAGGTGTGGGTATAGATCACATCCATCCCGACGGACCGACGTATAGTAATGGTTTTATAAGTTTTTTTATCCCGAGGATCGGTCATGGTAGGTTCGGGACTTTGTGCATTTGAGGATAATAATAAGGAGCAAAAAAGGAGCGCAAGCAAATATCTCATGACTTTAATGGTCTTTTTTTGGGAATCAATTTGGCACAGCCACCAGAAATATAGACATAATTATTAATTGTCCTGAACACACCGACAAGAAAACCCCAAAGCCTTAGTATTGCTACCCCGACTCAGCGTCTGAGCATCGCCGCCGAAGACGAAGAACCTGGCGTTATCCTCGCCCCGGGCAGTACCACTCCAGTAGTCGCCGTCGCGCTCCAGGGTGAGGAACTCGCCACGGTGGCTGCGGTAGCCGCCCAGTAGGGCATTAAATCCAAGTTCTCCCCCGACAATAAGCGCGTTATAACCCAAGGTTTCCAAGGCACTCCATTCTTCATCAGAAGGCAAACGCCACCCCGGCGGACAAGCATTTCCAGCGGCTTCCCAGGTGTACAGTCGCCCAGCCTTGGCGCATAATGCCGGCAGTTCCAGGTAACACCACGAATCCTGGGTAGCATAGTTGAGGTTCTTGGCCATCCAAGTCAGACCATTTATATTGACGGTCGGGTAAGTCTGACCATCACGCGGATCGGTGAGCAGGTTTGGATCTATGACCTCCTGTTCGGGGCTATTTTGGGCAACATTGGCCCGGGAAGAAAAGCTAAATGAGTAGCCCCTCGTTTTGGTCCGGGGCAATATTTGGCCGCTAAATCTGGATTTTCCATAGGAGATCACGATGTCAAGCGTGGACTGCACTGCAGCACCGGGAATATTCAAAACGAAGCCCCCCTTAGGATTGACATTGGCCCGGATTTTAGGATTGCCCCGGAGATGTATTACCGCATTGGCGGCAGGAGATTGATCAATGAGGACTTCACCGGATACAGCAATATCATCTTGCAAAAAGATGGGCACATCCGGTAAGGTTCGCCGTTTCTCGTCAATTTCGATTTGTACTGCTTTAATCAGACTTCGGCTTTGCCCTTCCCTGATCTGAATGGGTATTGAGCGGGGTAAGGGTTTTGCCAAATCAAAAACGTAGTAGCCACCGCGGTCTCTTCGATATTTTTTGATCGCTGAACTGAGAATTGAAAAAGCCGACAAGATTGGCCTGCTGGTCAAGGAGTCCACGATCCGAAATCGGAATTCGACAAATTCTAGCTGATTGCCTCCGTCGTCCATAAAGATCTCGATTTGTCGATCGGCTCTTCTGGAGTCATTTTCAACTAACTGCACCCGGAAACTATCCCGATCGAGCGCGAAGCGATTGTTGAGTGTATCTCGAACGCCTTGTGCAACCCTACGATCCTCCGGTCTAAAATAATGCACCCGGTTGCCGCCGGTGGTTGCTCGAAAATAAAGGCCATAGGCGGAAAAGCCCGCATTGTGCAAAGTGGTTCGCAGTTCCGCATCTATGGAGGTATTGCGCAGCCTTGGGTCGATGTAAATGTAGATCCGATCGTAGGAGCAAAAGTTTCGGAAGATGCCACTTTCACCGAGGTCTAATGCAGTCTGCCACAGCTGGCATGCTTCATCTTGAATGTCTTGGTAGAGGGTATCGCGGGCAATGATCAGGCTATCCGCCCGATTGGCGGGCTCCACACCGAGATTGTAGAAGGCCCGGCCTATGTTGCGGGAATAGCTGGCCCAAGGGCTATTTAGGTGATTAGTAGCAATATTGGTTGTTAAGCCAACGGAATTATCATCACCGGTTTCCGCTGGCGAAACCCTACCGGTGCTATCAATTAGCAACCTCAGCAGAATGTTGTTATCCAAGAAACTATTTAGCACATCTACACCAACCAACTCCCTGGTCTGTTGTACCAGTCTTTGCGCTCCGGCAATATTGCCTGCCGCCAGAGAGTCTTTGGTCAAATATTCGAAATACAAGACGCTGTCGGCCTTAGTTTGCAGGCAAAGGGTCAGATAATTATAAACAACCTGATTGCCATTCAGACAGGGGTCTTCCTGTTTTTGCAAAAACGTCCAGACGGCTCCATTTAGCAGCAAAAACAATAGGCCACCTACGAGAATATCCCAGAAAGACCTCCTAAAGCCCAAACCTTTGTATCCGCCTTGATAGGCGTATTTGCGCAGGGCTTGCGGAATGACCAGATCCAATGGACCGGGCTGGCCTTCCAGGGTTTTGATGACCGTAAAATCGCCTTCTATGCCCGCCTCCAGCTTTTGAGCGATCTCTTCTTTCAGTTGCCGCTTTTTCTTTTTGTCTTTGGTAAAAGCGTATTCATTCAACGCTATATTCATCTGGAATTCCTGGTAGGCAATGGAGCCTTCGGGAATGTTCTGGCGTTGAAATAGTTGGTGGAGTTCTTCGCGGATTTGACTGAGCAAGTCCGGGTGCTGAACGCTGAGCCAATCCACCAATTGACTGCGTACTTCGTTGGGCATTTTCCCTTGTAAGAACCAGGGCAATTGATTGAGGCGACTGATGCGATCTACTGTCAAAAACTGTTCTTTCAAGAGCCCTGCTCTGTTATCTCTCGCAACCAGGTCACCGAGATAAAGGGTAAGGTCCCAATGCAATGCCGGATATACGGCACAGGAGGCGATCCATTTTACTTCGTCGGCGGTATAGTGCCAGTGCAATTGTTGAACAATGTCTCGGTCCTCTTCAATTTCCACCGAGAATTGGGCTACGTCTTTCAGTTGATTTTTCCAGCGGGACGGATCGCTGCGATCCGCCAGTTTGTCAAACTGCTCGACGAGGTAGGACAAACCTTGCGTGGTGGCGGGCATCAGCTCGAAGGAAGACAATAGCGCTCGCTCCTTTAAGCCCCAGTCCTGTAAGGGGCGAGGCGACAATACAGCGCGTTGGTCCCATCGCTCCAGGTCTTTTACCCATTTGGAAAGTTGGCCGGTGCGTCGGTCGATCATTTGGTAGCCTTGGCTGAAGATGAGCAATCGGGCATTGGGATATTTATACTGCAATTCGCCGAGTCGCACCCCGTCGGGACAGGCTTCATTTTTACACAGGCGGGGGTCGCCGTCGAAGAAGAACCGTTCGACAAATACTTCCTGGGCTTTAAATTGCTGATACATCCAATCAAAAAGGCGGGCGCGGTGATTGTCTCCGCGGTGCCGGTCGATCAGCAATAAGTATTCCGGGGGGCGGGTTTGTTGGCGGTAGCGAAAGTCGATCATTCCACCCCGGTCGATGGTGGCCTCGATGGTGCGCGGCACATCGAGTTCAAAGTGATCTTCACCCGTGCGTCTGCGCAATTGCCGTAGGAGTTGCCCGAAAATGGCGGGGGACTGGACTTCCGGTACTTCATCCAGTTCGAGTGTCCAGATGTAGGGCGGTTGGTCGCGCTCTTCGATCTCCGCTACCAGTTGCCGGCGGCGGCGATCTCGATACCGCAAAATGAGGTATAGCAGTAAAAGACTAAGCGCGGTCAGGGTTGGTCGTAGCCACCATCGATTGTCATTGATCCATTGCTGGAATTTGCCTAAACCCTTTTTTTCCAATTCGGCAATGTCCCTGGTGGGCACTGGATTTTCCGGGCGGAGTTGAAACAATTGGGCATATTCATTGTCCACTACGGCAGTGGCTTCGGGTGCAGGCCTCGACACCACATTAATCTGCAGAACAAGCTGTTGCTTTAGGCTATCCGGGCCTTCGAAAATGAAAGCGATCTGATCAAAGCCAGTGGTATCCCGGGATGCATAGCTTAGCTCCACCCCACTAAGCTGGTAATTTCCAAAGGCGCTACTGTCCGCCAGTGTGGTGGAGTCTTTCGCAAAATAAACGCTTTCAAAAGGCAGTATTCGCTCATCTAACCGAGAAGTATCTAAAAGAAAGGTAAAACTGGTATCGGCCTGGATAGTGGCCAGCTGTTCAATCGTCCCCGGAGGATCCTGCACTGCAACGGTAAAGTACGGCAAGATAAGATATGACAAAAGGCTGGCAAACAACAGCATGCCCACCAATCCGATCCAACGCCGGTCTCTTCGTTCCTGTCTTTCCTGTGTTACCTGTTGTTCCGAGATTTGCTCCTCTGCTTCCCATGCCTCGTTAATGAGTCGCACCTCAGCCAGGGCTTCGGCGAATAAGGTATAAAAGCGCGCTTGCTCCTGATCGTTCTTAGCAATGAGGGGTGATAGGATGACCTTTAGCTGCTCCAGAGGTATGTCTTCCGGCAAACCGGCTACCAGCTCCTGCAACTGCAAGTGCTGACCGACACCCAATTCCTTCTTCTCACTTTTGAGCTTCCGGAGGATGGCGGCTAAAAGTTGATATTTTAGTGTTTGGTGCTGCATGGGGCGCTACCTTACTGCTTGACCCGGTTTTTGAGGACAATTAAATCTTCTTTGGTCTTGGCCAAAACGGAATAAGACAAACCCAATTGTCTTCGCTCCTGGTCGCTTAGGCCGGCCGTATTTTTCAGCTTTTGGGCATCGAAACCAAGCTGCAGCAGCAACTGCACCCAGTTGATCAGCTCGGCCGTGGCAGGATTTTTCTGCAATTTGGTTTTGCGATTATTGCGGATCTCCTCAAAATGTCTGATTAGCACTTCGAGATCATTTGCTGCATATCCCTTGAATTTGGCTTGCAGGATTTCCAGCAGGGCTGTTTTATTGGGGAAGGGGATGTGGTAATAAGCTACGCGCCGCAGAAAAGCATCCGGCAGATTTTTCTCGGAGTTGGAGGTGAGGATAATAATGGGCCGGTTCTGGCGCTCTACCTGGTAGAATTGGTTGACCTCCGGAACGGCAAACGACAGTTTTTCCAATTCAAAAAGCACATCATTGGGCAAATCCCTCGGCGCCTTATCGATCTCATCGATCAGTACGACCGCCCGACGCCCTTCTTTGATGGCCTTGCCCAGTCCGACATAACGAATAAAGCGCGCCTCTACCTCCTCATGGGTCAAGGGCACCTGGCTGGTCTGGCTGTACTGAAAGTGGGCCAGAGCATCGTATTGATAAAACAGATCCTTGACCGATGAAGTGGTCTTGGCATTAAATATGATGGGATCACCCAGATCAAAGATATAGGCAACGTGATTGGCCAATTGTGTTTTGCCCGTGCCAGGCTCCCCCGTCAGCAGGAGAGGTTTGCCTAGTGCGAGGGCCACATTGACGGCATTCTCCAGTCCTTCGGAAGGAATATAGGTGGCCGGATCTTCCAGATCGGTGCGGTCCGGAGGAGCTGGCAAGGTCTTCTTTTGGCTCTTGTTGTACAAATGAAATTCCATTGCTATTTGATGTATAGGTTGATAATTCTAAAATCCCCTTCCTTTCTCATCGGCATACTGCAACAGCCACTTCTGAAACAGTTCGATGTCGTCCATATTGATCACTTGCTGCTCAATATACTGTCGGCGGTCTTCGGGCGAGAGCGTCTGCTGACTGATCATATACCGGATCAGTTGTTCCTTCACCGCATCGTTGTCTATGCCCAATTTGGCCATCCAGGCTTTTACGTCGGGCTTCGGCACCGGCATCAGCCTCGATAAATGTACCGTAGATGCGGGGTTGGCCGCCACCAGCGCTTCCAACTCTTCATAAACACGTTTTTTCCGGCCTTCCAATTGCTCCGGCTCCTTGGCGTGAATGCCCATTACATCAATCGCAAAGAAAAACAAGAAGGTCGGACAATCCCGTTGCACCTCCGCCTGATCGAAAGTTTCGATGATCCACTGAAAGTAATCGGGAATAAAATCCTTCCAATCTGCTTCACGAAAGACAAAACACATGGCAATCGCCTTATAATCCAGTGTCGGCTTGCCCATCTTCAAATAGGTCTCAATGGTCGTCCTACCCGAAAACTCCAGTTTTTCGGCCAACAGCTTTTTAAATTTAATTTTCGAAGCTCGTAGATTGCGGCCCACCGGCAACTCGAAGGGCTCCACCCGCTCATTCTTCGGTGTCGGCCAGTAGCGGAAGGCCTGATCGCCTCCTTCCATATCCTCCAGGTATCCTTCGATCTCATAGACCAGGCGCTCCGAAAAGCTCCGCGGGCGTTGGGTAGAACAAGCACTGAAAAAATAGAATTGGTAGGGGCGCTGTTCGTCATAAAAGTTCTCAAAAAAGTCGAATACGCGATCGATAGAGTGCTCCCGGTCGCAGTTGACATAGTACAAGGTCGTAGCGACGTGGACGTGCGGATCCAATTCCGCAATCAAGCGCTTCGTCGTCGTAGGGGTCAAGAGCTCTTCGAGGAGGAGTTGTTCCGATTCGCTTAGCAATTCCGTCCGGATGTCCTTTGTTTCCAGATCATCGACAAGACCAAAAAAGGCTTCCCGGATCTGGTTGTTTTCCACGTTAAGGTCTCGCCGGTCGACCGTGCCTTTGCGTTCGTCCACTGCCAATTTCTTAAACCGTCCATGGAGATGCAAAGCTTCGTTGTAGTGCGCGGAAGAGGAGCGATCGAGGGAGGCCACCAGACGCTCTATTGCAGCTTCCGGTTCCTGGATAGCTAGATTTCTGAGTTCTTCTTGGAGTTGGGACAAATCCATATGATCGCTTTCCTCGGGTTTTTGCTAAAAATAATAAAAGTTGGCGTTTGGGGATTGTATTTATTTGCCAATTCGATATTCCGTCGAACGCCATTAAGCCTGAGTCAGGATATCTGTAAATGCCTCTACTTCATCAATTTTCAGATTTTTTTTCAGAAGTACGGCCTTGGAAGGTTAAGGTAAGCATTAATGCACTGAGTCTTTCTGCCCGGCGATTGATCATTTTACGGCTCATGTGAGGTTGGGTGTTTTTTCTGCCGGTGGGAATAGAAAATCAGATTTAATCTTGGTATCTGGATGAGTCCAATAATCAATGGCAGCATTGAAGAGCCGATCGGACGAAATTTCTGGGCACACGAAGTGCTTGTCTTGACTGCTAGCAATAGTAGTAAGGTTATTGCTTTCACAAGAAAAATGTTTGAGGGTTAGAAGTTGGAAAGTTAGACGCTCGATCTGCAAATGAATTCAATTATCCGATAAATCAACCTTTTAAAAAATGACAAATGAAACAAGAGCGCTCCCCGAGCAATTGTGCGGGAAAGAGACCGACCATTCTATGCAAATATTCAACCGAATGGAAGCTTTTCTGGACCTGCTGCAGAAAGCGGAGCCGGTAGGTTACCTGGTCATTTCGATCCAAGAGCTATCGGCCGGCTGGGCCTGGCTCATGAAAGAGTAGAAAACTTCTTAAAGCGGTTGGAAAAGCTGCAGTGGATACACTTGCAGAAAGAGTAGGGGGGGAGTGACCATAGTATTCCACAAACGCAAACAGCATTACTCAAAAACCATTTGACCATGAAAAAGGGATACATTCAAATACCTCGCCAAAGGTTCGAAGAACCCTTTTGGCAAGAGAAGAAAGAGTTCGACCGCTTCGATGCTTTGCTGGACCTCATGCGCAGGGCCAATTACGTCCCCGGCCGAATAGTGGTCAACAACCGTTACGTCGATCTGCAAGCCGGAGAATTAGCTGCTTCTCTCAGGTTTCTGGCAAGCCAATGGGGTTGGTCGGTCAACCGGGTGAGAAATTACCTGGATTTACTACGATCTGATACAACGATCGACACACGAACAGAACAGGGAATAACGGTGATAAAGCTGCGTGATTACTGCGTTTTTAACAATGTAAAAACGGGCCATCCGCACACGAACGAACACACGAACGAACACGCAAACGAACACACCGACGAACACAGCTCGGATACACCGCGAATACAGGTCGAATACACCCCGGATACAAAACTTAATAAAGAAAAAAAAGAAAAAAAAGAAAAGAATATTACTAACTCTAACGAGTTAGAAGCGCCCTCAGAAAAAGAAAAAATCAAAAAATCCTCCCTTAAAATTCTAGACGAAGAAAATACGAGAAAAAAATTGCGCGAAGAATTTCCGCAAATCGACGTCGACGAAGAAATCGCCAAAATGAAAGATTGGCTGCTGGCCAATGGCAAAATCAAAAAAGATTATCCGGCCTATGCGAGAAATTGGTTGCGCCGGCGCCGGGAAAATCTTGAGAAAGACCAAACCACCCTTCACGACCAATTTGGCAGATCTTCGAGATCTGCCAAATCTAAAAATCAAGAAAATGACAACACCGAAAAAATCGACAACACCCTCATCGAAACCATCCGCCGGGCCAAAGCCATTCTCGACGCCCAACGAAACGGCCGTCTGTACGATGATGAAACGGGCTGGAAAAGCGATGGATGGTAATGCGGCTTTTTGCACCGCTGTGGCCCAAGGATA
>JANQRV010000566.1 GCA_028284395.1 Saprospiraceae bacterium | reverse complement strand
CTTTACGTTGATATTTTCTTCGAAAGCAGGATTTTTAAATTCAACGGTTTCAGCAAAACGGTGTTTGGCGGTGACTTCAAAGGGAATGATGGCAGCCTTCCCGGTTTTTACATCAACGCGGTTAATTTTGCCCCCGGCCCAAATCACAATACTTTGATCATCCGGCATCCAGTCAAATCCGGTATAAACTCCGAAGATAGCCCAGGCTTCCTGTTGGTCCTTACTGAGTTCTTCCCAAATCTTGTAGTGCTGCCCCGTCTGCAAATCATAGATAAAAAGTACGGTCTTAGTGCGAATTCGCCTTACATAGGCCAGTTTTGTACCATCGTTTGATACCTCTGGCCGGCAAGCCCCACCCGGGCCGGTGACCACGTTTTCTACTTTTCCTTCTTCCCGATCATACCTCTTGATGACATAAATCTGTTTATTCGGATCTTTATTGTACTGGAAATATCCCCCGGGATACATGTCCTCGCTGAAGTAGATGTAGCGACCATCCGGCGAGACGCTCGGTTCATTGACATCTTGTTGTGCGTTCTTCTTTTTGGTCAGTTGAAACCCTTTACCACCAGAAGTATGGTACATCCACATTTCACCGGCTCCAAGAGAACGAGTTGAGGTGAAATGCTTACGAGCAACTACGTATTGGCCATCTGGCATCCAATCGGCATTATTCAATAAATTGAAGGTCTCTTTGGTAATCTGGCGAGGATTCCGGCCATCGATGTCCATCATCCAGATGTTATCACCGCCAGCCCGGTCACTGGTAAAGAGAAGTTGCTTGCCATCAGGGCTGAATCGGGGCTGAACTTCCCAGGCTAAACCAGCACTAATAGCATTTGCCTTTCCACCACTGATCGGCATGGTATAGATATCACCCAGCAGGTCGAAAGCCACCGTCTTTCCGTCAGGACTGACATCGACATTCATCCAAGTACCTTCATCCACTGTAAAAGTTTTTTCCGTGTAGGTGCCTTCCGGGCTATTGACATCCCATTTTTTCTTATCCTTTTCTTGGGCGGATAGGACAATAGGAACGGACAATACAACTAGGGTCAGAATGATCTTATTCATTAGAAACTGTTTTGCTCATTGGGAGTAAATTTAAACAACTTGATTTATAGAGGGAAGCCTTGATGCAACCTATACCACATTTTTCCATCTTTCCAATAAAACAAGCGTTCACGATGCTCCGTCATTCCATTACCATTGCCTTGCGCAGTTTCCTACGTCATAGAACTTCATTTCTCATCAATTTGCTAAGTCTTACTGCCGGGCTCAGCAGCGCCTTACTGATATTGCTATGGATCAACGACGAGTGGAGGTTTGATCGTTTTCACAGAGACGGCGAACGTTTGTACCAAGTATTTCAACAACGCTCTGCTGAAAATGGGGGTTCAACGACGGCATTCAGTCCGGGGCCAATGGCCACTGCTCTAAAGCAGGAAATCCCGGAAGTCGAAGCTGCGTCGGTACTAGTTTGGTGGTTTGATCAAATGTCCGTTGCACGGGATAATCAGAGCTATAAATCGACTGGTTACTATGCCGGCGCGGATTTTTTCAAACTGTTTAACTACCCCTTAATTGCCGGCTCAGCGGAAGCAGTACTAAAGCAAAAAAATGCCATTGTCATTTCCGAAACGGCAGCGGTCAATTTGTTTGGCAGCATTGATCGCGCAATGGGGCAGCTCGTAGAAGTGGATCGGCAATCCAGTCTTCCGGTCACGGGTATTTTTGCCGATGTGCCTCCCCAATCCTCACAACAGTTTGACTTTGTGATCCCTTTCGAACATTTCACAGACTCTCCTCGTTTTGGTCTTTTCAATCAATGGAATGTAATGGGGCCTTCCACGTTTGTCAAGTTGAAGCCAGGGACAGACAACGTTTCAACAACATCCAAGATCAATCAGCTCGTTGCCGCGCATGTAGATGAAATGAATTTCCAATTTATCCTACAACCCTATCAGGAAACCTATTTATACAATAAATATGAAAACGGTCGATTGGTTGGTGGTCGCATCACCTACGTTCGAATGTTCTCGCTAATTGGCATATTGATCCTCTTGGTAGCCTGTATCAATTTTATGAACATCTCGACAGCACATGCGGCCAGGCGAACGAAGGAAGTGGGAATCAAAAAAACGATGGGAGCTCAAAGAAGCGCATTGATCATTCAGTACTTGATGGAATCGACCACTATTGCGTTGCTGGCACTGCTGTTTTCTCTTGGGCTAGTCTTCCTGCTACTCCCACGGTTCAACTTATTAACCGGTAAGGAAATGGTTCTGGAGCTTTCCTGGACATGGATGATATATTTCAGTAGCATCACCTTGATCACGGGTATTCTGGCTGGGAGTTATCCGGCCTTTTATCTCTCGTCGTTCAAGCCAGTTACTGCTGTAAAAGGTTTTTTAAAGTCTTCCTCCGTCGAGCTGTGGGTCAGACGGTCTCTCGTCGTCTTTCAATATACGGTTTCCGTGATGTTGATCGTTGCGGTCCTGGTTATTTATCAACAAGTTGCCTATTTCCAAAATGAAGACCTTGGGTACGAAAAAGAGCAGCTCATCGAAATAATTCTCAACATTGGCGAACGAGAAAAGATCGGGACCTTCCTCGAAGAAGCTCAGAGAATCCCCGGTGTAGTTAATATTTCTAGCGGCAACTCGCCGGTCAACCTACAAAACCGCACTTCTTTGGAATGGGAAGGAAGCGATCCCGAACAAGCCATCCCCTTCAACTTCTTTAGAGCTCATTACGGCCTTTTAGAAACCATGGAAGTATCGCTAAAGGAAGGACGTTTCTTCTCCAGGGAATTTGGTGCGGAGGAAAACAAAGTGCTTTTGAATGAGACTGCCATCGCAGCAATGGGAATTCAAGCACCCGTTGGTAAAATGGTGCGACAGGACGATGAGGAATTGGAAATAATTGGTGTCGTCAAGGATTTTCATTTTCAATCGTTACACCAAGTCATCAATCCGATCTTTATCCGCCTGTTGCCAAATGCTTCACCTCAGCTCATCGCCCGGATCAGTGCCCGAAAACAACAAGCAGCATTGCTCGGCCTGGAAAACTTGTATCGGAAGTTTAACCCCGGAGTTGCTTTTGATTATCAATTTATTGACCGGCAATACGCTCAATTATACGCCGGGGAACAGCAAGTCAGCACCCTTTCGCAATATTTTGCCGGCTTTGCCATCCTGATATCCTGTCTGGGACTTTTTGGACTGGCTCTATATACTACGGAACGTAGGAAGAAAGAAATTGGAATACGCAAGGTATTAGGTGCTTCTGTGTCGAGTATTGTTGTTTTGTTAACCGGTAACTTTGTCAAGTTGGTATTTGCAGCCATTTTGTTGGGACTTCCGATTTCCTATTTCATGGCAAGGAACTGGTTGAATCAATTTGCTTACAGCATTGACCTGACGGCTTCTTTTTTCCTGCTGTCCGGGGGATTGGTATTATCGGTAGCACTGCTTACCGTTAGTTTTCAAGCCTTACGGTCTGCCAGCATTAACCCAACGGAAAGTTTACAAAATGAATAGGCAAGTATAGTTCGGGCCTAAACACTATGGCGTTGTTTTTTGTTACGCCACTAGTCATTTAATAGATCCGCTATGCTATTGCGTTGTCATTCACTGTTACTTATTCTGCTGTCATTTAGTAGCTGCCAGGCCCAACAAGACGTTTCAAACACCATCTCTGAGCAGTCTTTTTACGAACAGACGAAAGCATCCCGGGATGGGATCGGCAAACTTTACCTGGGAAGAGAAATCTCCCACGTCATGGGTCACCAAGGTGCTGGTTGGCTGGAACGTCCGGAAAGAGACCGAGAAGAAAACACTTCCCTGGCTATTCAAAACTTGGCTCTAAAGCCCACCGACCATGTAGCTGATATCGGTGCTGGTACGGGTTATTACACTTTTCGAATGGCTCAAATGGTACCGGAAGGAAAAGTGTATGCCGTAGACATCCAACCGGAAATGATCGCCCTGCTGCGGCAGAAAAAACGCGAGGAAGGCATTGAGAATGTCCAACTGATACAAGGCAGCACTACGGATCCCAAACTGCCGGAAAACTCGGTTGATGTGGTACTTTTTGTCGATGTCTACCACGAACTTTCCCATCCGCGGGAAGTACTGGAAAAACTTGTCAAAGCAATGAAACCGAATGGGCGCTTAATTCTTTTGGAGTATCGATTGGAGGACCCTAGCGTTCCCATTAAGCGATTGCATAAGATGTCGGTCGACCAGGCCAAAAAGGAGATGTATGCTGTTGGACTTACGCTTAAGGAAAATAAAGACAACCTACCGTGGCAACACTTCATGGTTTTTGAAAAGTTTGGTAAAAATCCGGGAAAAAAGTAATTTATACTCGTTACCAGATTCTATAACGGCATGTCCATGCAAACCAACGATCAATTTTATGGTGCCTTACCCCTCAACCAGATTCCCGTCACACATCTCCTGGCTGAGGAACATCTTTTCCATAGAATCCCGGAGGATTGGCATATCATTGTAACAGATATCAAGGGATCTACGAAGGCTGTTAAATCCGGTATGCAACAGATTGTCAATTTAATCGCCAGTGGTAGCATTATTGCCGCACTCAATATTGGGCGTACGGCCAATATCTCCGTTCCATTTTTCTTTGGCGGGGATGGGGCAACCCTACTGGTACCAAATTCCATACTCTCCTTTACGATGCTCGCCCTTAAAGAGCACAGTAAAAACGCCAAACGGAACCATAAGATTGATTTGCGGGTAGGATATCTTCCGGTTACTGAAGTTTATAATAACAATCACCAGTTGTTACTGTCCAAAGGTTGCCTGGGTGGTAGTTTTGCGATTCCGGTTGTCTTGGGCAATGGGCTCAAATACGCGGAAGATGTCATTAAATCCCAACAGTTTGAAGTACCGGATGTGGCCCCAGAAGAATCCATCTTAAATCTCGAAGGCATGGAGTGTCGCTGGGACCGCATAAAACCCCCAGACGGCGCCCAAGAAATCGTCTGCCTTTTGGTCGAAGTAAAAGAACAGGAAAGACATGCTGAAATCTTCAAAAAAGTACTGGATCAAATTGAGATGATTTACGGCTCGCAAGACCAAAGGAACCCGATTTCCATTCCCAAACTCAAACTCAAAGCCACACCGGCGCGGATTGCCAAGGAAATGCAAGTGCGATTGGGAAAATTCCAGTGGTCCTATTTAATCAAACAATTTTTCATCACACTATTCGGTTTTGCCTATTTTCGTTTTTACCAAACCGGTAAAAATTACTTGAATAAACTAGTCGAGCTTTCCGATACCCTGGTATTAGACGGGCGGATCAATACCGTTATTACTGGAACGGCGTCGCAAAGAGAAAGATTAACCAAAGCGCTTGAAGAAATAGAAAAGGAAGGAGATATATTTTTCGGGTTGCACGTGAGCGAAGAGAGTGTCATGTCCTGTTATGTGCGCAATCGCGAGGATCAACACATCCACTTCGTTGACGGTTCGCAAGGTGGCTATACACAAGCGGCCGGCATGCTTAAGAAAAAGCTAAAGGCTCAAATCTCCAATTGACCCTAGTTCCAGCAATTTGATACGTCTCAAATAATGATTTGCCACGACGTCAGTGGGAAAACACTACATATTTGCTTCATTCTTTTGCAAAACAAGAAGCAATTATGTATTACAAGCTAATTTTCATTATTCTCTTCACTTCATTCCTCCACGCTCAGGCTCAGGATCTCCAGATCGAAGTAGATGGTCAGTATTATTCGATGCAGGAAAGAATGGAAGCCCATAATATCAATGGAGCTTCTCTGGCCATTGTTCGCGACTTCAAACTTCAGGAAACACTACAGAAAGGGTTTAGAGACAAAGAGAGCAATCTGATGGTCGATCAAAACACGCTCTTTCAAATGGGTAGTATGACCACAATGATCATTAAATTCGCCATCATGAGATTGGTCAGCGATGGCCGATTGGATTTGGACAAACCCGCCAATAATTATTTAGAAAGTTGGAAAATTGCATCGAAACCCTTCACGGAAGAAAACCCGGTTACCATCCGAGATCTACTTTTGGAAAAACGTGGTTTTAACTCTATTTACAAACCCACCGGTTACACCGCTGGTGAGCCGCTGCCAACGACCATTCAGATTCTAGAAGGAAAAGGGTCTTCAAACCTTCCCCCTCTAAACCTCAAAAAAAACCACGCCAAAGAGTCCTCAATGGCCAATAAAGTGATCTTACATTTAATCTTAGAGGATGTACACGATAAGCCATTGAGCGAGGTGATTCAAGAAGAAGTATTCAATCCACTTAAAATGCAGCACTCTGTAATCGCTGCTGAGTTGACCACAGTACAAAAACAAAATGCCTGCGTTGGTTACCTCGAAGACGGAACCAGGATAAAGGGAGATCGACGCATCTATCCCGAATTATCACATTCTGGTCTATGGTCAACTCCTACGGACTATGCCAAATTCGTACTATACATTTTTAAAGCGGCAAGAGGTCTGGACAACACGCTTCTTAGTCAGGAACTGGCAGAAGCGAGTATCCAATCGCAAAACGAATATCAATCACTGGTACTGCACATGAACAACGGGCGCAGCTACTGTGGTGGCGCTCCCAAAGGATTCTATTCACAATTTGCCGGCAATGTGGAAGAGGGTTGGATCGTGGTTAGTTGTACCAACCGCGAATTGGCTTGGAAATTCGTCAACCAGGAAATGAATCGTCAGATTCAACAAACACTTCAACACTGATTGTACTCCTGTACATCATCCAATTTATTAAACTCCATTTCTTTTCTATGAAGATGAAAATTCTATTGGTGGCATTCATGCTCTGTGCTTTGAAAGCACAGGGTCGGGAGGACAGTGAAGAGGCTCTAGTTATTTTCACTCAACCTGAGGATCTACATTTTGAATTGACAACCGTTCCCCAGATTCGTCAATTCGCTGAAAAAGAAGGTATACAATTGATTTTGAAAGAGGCTGGAGAAGGATTACCGGCGAATATTACGACGACGCCAGCGTTAATCTTTCAAAATTTTAGGGGCAGATCCATTTATTCCAACCGCTACGCTGAATTTACAACAATCAGCAACTTTGTAAGAACGAGCAGGGTGGCCTCACAAAGGCCGATTACCTACCTCCGATCAGAGGTATTGGCGAGAAGACAGGGGCGCACTACCATTGCCTTACCCATTAAAATCACTCCAATTTCCGGCAAAGGAGCGGGAAAGATTGATGCTGAGGAATTCAAGGCCGAGATCATAAAGGAACTATCAAACGCAATGCAGTCCTTTGATTGGGAAAAAGAAGTGCGGCTGAAAAAGACCGACCGACTCTTTTACATTGACCTGCATCCATACCTGGATGAGCGCAAAAACCTTTACTTAAGTTCAGAAATCTATTCTCAGTTCAGCTGCCAGGATCCCATTTTCTCCCAATTGAAAACACCGGTAAATGGGACCTGGGAACGTAGAAAAGAAGCCTTGAAACAGGTCGCCGTCCTTTTGGAACAAGAAATCAACCGGCAAATTATCGAGTCCAAAATTGGAGACGCTTTCACACCAGTTTCGGAGGAGACTGCGGCGCTAGAATGGGAAGATCTCGGTCTCCAACTTCCCTCCGCTCCGAGTCGTCCCAGGTCGATATCGGCCAGTGATCTTCCAAGAATCCCTAACGGGTGGTCTTTCTACAAGGCCACCGATGAAGCCATCCCAATTGTACAATTCCGGTTTATGGAACCATTAGACCGATACGCCGGAGAAGTCCGTACACTATCCGGAAATATGGAATTAGATGCCGATCAGCAACGTCTAACCGGGAATTTCGAGGCTGAAATGCAAAGTCTGACCATGGGTATGGCAAGTTTTGATGAGAATGTGCTTGGCAAATACATTAAAGCTTTTAAATTTCCGCGTTCCAGCTTCCAGTTTGACAGCTCTGTTCCTATTCCTCCATTGAATTATGGCCAAACCCAGGAGGTGATTGTAGACGGCACCTTCGAATTAATGCGGAGGAAACGTCCGGTAAAAGTACAAGCATTGCTAACCCCTATCGTTAGCGAAACTGGCCAACCACTTTTACTAGTAAACGCCTTCTTCTCACTTAACATCGTGGATGACTTCAAGATCAAAGGCCCCGATGGGCCGGCACCGGCTCGTAAAACGCTCTTATTCGATTTAAACTTCCTGATGAAAGCAGAACATTAAGTAAGGGATCAAATTTGGTTTCTGATTCTGATCGAGGGGATTTTTTTCTTTGACAAGGCGCAAAAACCGGAGTTATGCCAGAGCATAATGAGGGTTTTCGTAACACCGTCAAAGGAAAAAAGAGCCCATCAGAATTAGGCAAACTAGATTGATCACTTACTTAACTTATAAATCAAATATAAATGACAAAGATTTTCATTCTAACATTATCCGCAATCTCTCTATTGGCTTTTACCTCCATTGAAAAAGGAACGATTGGCGATGCTCCAGGGCTCATACAGTGTATTGGCGATGCCGGCTCTCCCAATATCATCACTTTTCGAAAATGGGCGATCACAGAATCCGAGATCCCTAATAACGATCCGGAAAAAATTGTACTCAAAGCAACAATCAACACTTCATCATTGACCTGCGACTTCAAAGACCTGGCAAAGAATATCAGGAAAAAGAAGGACTACTTCTACGTAAAGAAATTCCCCAATGCCTACATCAGCGTCAATGGAGCCCAATCTCTCGGAGATGGTCAGTACCGAGCAGAAGCTCTGCTTACCCTCAAAAAATTTACCAAACCGGTGGAATTGACCTTTACCATGTCAGATACCAAACCTTACAAGATTAAGGGCAGTGGAACAATCAATCGGAGGAAGTTTGGATTTACCGGCGGTGGACCTAAAGATGAAGTACCAGTTAATTTTGAATTTGTTTTGCCTTAGCATTGAGTTATTAGGAATGGCGCTCCTCTAAGGTTCTCCAATGGCCAAGAGAAACTGCAGGTCTTTCTATTCCCAATCACCAATTAGAGTGTCTTCGGAGAAGTTTCTATTTGAGTTCAACATCTCCGGGGGCGCTCTTTGTTCAAAAAACATTCTTTGCTCATCACTCTGGGGCTTGATTTTGACTGAAACCGCATCAGAGAACATTACTCAGATATGGAGAGCTTATTTTCAACTGGACAGCTCCCGATGATAACGGACAATCTCGCGGTAAACAGTTTTTTTAAACCGCCGTTCCTGCCGATCCATGGAGTCGAGCTCTTTCATTAATTCTTCCAGTTTTTCGAGGCCTTCTTCCTGTTTTTGAATGTTATTCAAGAATCGGGCATACTCTAATCGTTGACCATAATTGGTAAAGCGAGCATCCATTTCTTTGAAATTCTTCTCCGCCTCTTCTTGGTTATCATTGTAAAAATGCGACCAAGCATAGGCCACCCTTTCTTCCGCATTTCGGAACAGACTCTTTCCTTTCAATGGATCGCCATATCGAATGGCAGATTCATAATCTTGATTCAGGTAACAGGCCCGTACCAATTTCTTCAAAATGGCCGGATCTTCATTATAAATGCCGGTCAAACAAGATTTGTATAACTCGACAGCTCTTTCAAAATTTCCAATAGACAGGTGTTCATCGGCCAGTTGCACCTTATTCCTAACGGTGTCGGAAAAAGCTATTTCCTTTTCCAACTTATCGATCTTGTAATTGGTGTTGAAAACCTGCATTACACCTTCGGATACTTGGTCAATATTGCGGCGGTTGTAAAAGGTCTTGTAGAGGTAAATAAGGCTGCCGAAAAAAGGAAAAAAGACGATCAACCAGTACCATTTTTGCTCCACACGATTGGTGTAGGCGTGGTAAAGACAAAAGAGTTGCAAGAGGAGAATCGGTGAATAAAAGCGGATCATTTTACAATTTGATTTTGAGGCATTGGTTACTTTTCTTTCAATACAACGTTATTCTAGAAGCAAATGGTTCTCAAAATCTTTAATATTCATCCCCCCGAGACTTCACGTCAACTCACTTCCCATATTTAATGTGACTACGGATCTCTTCCAGTGACCAATCAACCAATAATTCTCCGTCGCGGTATACTTCCCTTAAAGCACCGGTTCTTTCTTCATCCCAACTGATCTCATCAAATAGTTGATAAGCACCATTTGTATATTCGATCTTAATAAGGCCTCGGGCAGATTTTTTCGTACCATCGTCGGTTACCGGGTCCTTGTAAATGGCTCGACCCTCTTCGCCCACTTCTCCGTAAGTTGCTTTCATGGCAAAACCAAAAGTATCCCGGGTATTGTACTGGTAAGTGAAGGAACCGATTCCCAAAACGATATTAGTGGAGGCAAAACCCTTTGCTTTCAACCTTTTACATATTTGTTCTGCTCTATCCATAGTAATGCTATCTCCGTAGATGGCTCCAATGTGGGGGTCCAATTCGCGGTAACCTTTGTTATTGGTGATGCCGCCGAAGGTATCCCACAATAATTCTATGACTCCTTTTTTTTCTGCCGGAGAATCGGCATGCGGATTTCCGCAGATGATATCGACGGGATTTCCACTGTCCGGCCTGATGACCACTTTTCCGTCCCGGGCCATTATCGCTTCCTTCAATTGGGGTAGATACTCCATCAAAACCTTCCACAAATCCCAAGTGTCGGAAACAATGGATACGATACCGCTGGGATACACCTCAGTTATCAAGCGACGAAAAGTGGCTTGCTCCCCATCGTGCAATCCCATGCTCATCACCGAATGCTCGGTCGCTGCTACTGAGACACCAATCATTTCCAACTCAGCATTTGCATTGTAGTACCGCTCCAAAAAATCGATGGCAGGAATGGTGTCACTGCCTCGAAAACTCAACAAATGTGCAGCACCACTCATAAGGGCCGCCTCTAATCCGGCCATTCCCCGCATCGAAAAATCGTGCCCCTGAAAATCAACAAAATCCGGTTGGGAGGACGTTTCAGCAGCAAATCGATCCAGTATTTTCCGGTAATGATGCGCAATCGTCGCAGAGTTACAGGGTAACCAGACCGTGGTCGACAATAAAGTTTCGAAGTAATTAGTAAGCCCAAAAAACTCGGGAAGCGTATTGTACATCGTGAACATTGGAACCCTTAATGGCACGGAAGTACCTTCCGGCAAAGCCTTAAAAACCATTGGAATATAGCCCAGATCATGCAATGCCTCGATGTGGCGAACACCTACCGCATTTTCTCCCAAATACCGATTGATGCGACGAGCGTACGAACGGCAAACTTCCTCCCGGGGGCAGCTGAAAAATTTTTTTTCGAAATCCTCCATGATGTACTTCTTAATGAAGTATTGTAACCCAAAAAACACAATTTCATCAATCGCTTCAATTCGACTTTTTCGAGGTGTCCAATTTGAGTAAACTAAGGTTGTATCACAGGGATATTGTCTTCTATGGTCTAGCTTGTAGCCATCTGTATACAAAAGTGGGTTCATCAATTTATATTTTTTGGGTTTAATTCAATATTTGGTTTAATTGGATTTGTTCGAAGCGATCAGACTCGGGTAGGGTACTAAAAGCATCGGTACAATAGATCTTTCTAAATTGCTTTTTCAACTCCTGTAAGCCCCTACTAAAAATTCCATGACTTACCGCCAGGTAGATTTTCCCTGCATTCTTGTTTCGGAGTGCCTGGGAAAGTCCCAAAAAGGTTCCACCTCCGTCACAGATGTCATCGACAATGAGACAATCGCGTCCCATCAAATCATCCGCATATACTTTGAATTCAGATAATCTGCCCGTCGATACATCTCTTCTCTTTCCACATTCTACAATTGGGTTCTGTGGAAATTTAGCAGCTAACTTATAAACCTTTTTAAGTGCTCCACCATCCGGTGCCACTAGGAAAGGATCACCAGGTATGTCTTCCAATACCCATTTGACAAATGAATGATTATTAAAGGTCTGACAGTAATCCAATAGGGCTGGAACAACATCGGAATGCGGGTCATAGATACTGACCTCCCGCAGTTTGGCACCGTTTAGAATACGCGCGTAAATCTTGGCAGTCAAAGCCTCACCCGAAGTCATAACGCGATCTTGGCGAGCACCGGGAAAATAGGGTAAAAACAACCGAAGATCCCTAATACCCATTCGTCTCAATGCATCGATAGCAACCAAGAGTTGTCCGACATCACTGAACGAACGGATTCGATGACTAATGACCACTTCTGAAACACGACTCAGCTCCGACTGAATTTTAATGTGAGGTTCTCCTCCTGCGAAGACAAACGATTCGAATTGAATCGCCTCCAGATGCGGATAAGGATGGAATAAAGGGTCTAAATCGAGGATCATATTTGCGTATTATTGACGCAAATATAAACCAACCCGAGTCAACAATCAAGTTTTTTGCGTCAAAATTACGCATATTTAATTTCAAAATGAAAGCCCTTCTTTTCTAAAGCTTTGTATTTCTGGTTATTAAACTTATAAAGCACGGCTGGTCGGCCACTACCCTTTTGCTTAATTTTCTTGGTTTCATCTAAAATACCGAAGCCCAAAATCTTCCTCCGAAAGTTTCTCCGTTCGATTTTCCGATCTAGAATGGTTTGATACAATTTCTCCAAATCAGAAAAGGGAAATTCACGATCCAATAGATCAAATCCAATGGGCTGATACTGCAATTTACTTTGCAATCTTTGAATGGCTTTGTCAACCATCATTCGATGGTCATAGGCTAATCCTGGCAGATCTTTTGAATCAAACCAATTGGCGTCTTCTGCATCGGTGGCTGCCTTGAGTTTGAGCTTAGCGGAATTTACTAACCCAAAATAGGCTACAGAAATAATTTGACCGCGATGATCGCGATCGATCGCATCGCCAAAGGTATACAATTGTTCCAGGTAATTGACTTTGACACCGGCCTCTTCCTTTAGTTCCCTAGCTACGGCCGCTTGAAGCCCTTCTCCATTTTGTACGAAGCCTCCGGGTAAGGCCCAATGCCCTTGGTATTTGCCGTATTTCTGCTTGATTAGCAATAAATAGAGTTTTCCTGAGTGGTAACCAAATACAATGGCATCCACTGCTACTTTGATATCTTGCTCAATTTTCATACTATCGTATTTGCAACGCAAAACTAAGCAATAATGGATCAAAGATCGGTGACTTCGATGTATTCAGATTGGCCCTGACCTCGACCACCAGCTAACCATTTCCAATCCAACGCCAACTTAAGCCTTTCGTCCTCCAATTGAAAAACCTTGGCAGTGGCCTGACCGGCTTTCAGCAGGCCCTCGGTTGTAACGCAATGATAAAGCATATCCAGCTGGTCGCCCGACAAGTAAGCAATGATTTTACCATTTTGAATGCTCCCTCCCCAATAATCCGCCGTTACCAGTTTTCCCTCTTGTCGATAATAGAAAACGGTATCGGAGTTTACCGTCCCGGATTCACTGTTCTGTATGAGTACAAACTGTTTATGATCAAGATTAAATTCTGGCCGGCGTTCAGGAGCACCATCTGCCGTCGCCAAATCAGCTGATGCATTCTGCCCCGTTCCTCCAACAAGATGCCTCAATACAGACTGCCAATCTGGAAATTGATCGGATCCGAAATGAATCAACATCCCTTCAAAATGTTCTTGCCCTCTTCCGACAAGATGATCATCGATTAGGTAATCCCCCTTGTTCAGGCCTTTATTCGGACTGATGATCAGCCGTTTGACCAACTCCATACCGAGGTGCATTTCCACCCACTCTCGTTTTTCCGTATAGCAGGATGGGTTGTAAACCGAAGGAGCAGTTAGAATGTATACTTCAAAATCGGGACGGCTCATCAAGTATTTTGCACTGGCCAATGCACCATCTACGGGTTTGAGTTTTCTAAAAAAACCATATTGACTTTGTGGATAAACAATCTCAGGATAGGTAGTCAGCACCTCTGCGTGCGCACTTGAAAATTGACAAAGCACATCGTCCATATCGATGTAAATGATCTTGGAGTCCATCTGTTTTTATTATGATTAACCTCCCTGACCGTGGTCGAGTTTCACCGAAAGAAAAAACAGCAAGGTCACAAAGAAGACAATCATACCTAAAAACAACAAAAGGCAACTAAGAATTTTCTTCTGGTTGGTTTCTACCCAAGGCTTTCGCCCCATTCTCGCAAAAGATATGGCAAAAGCCGTAGACAATATCATGCCGATGGGATACAAAATTTGTCGAGCGCGGTCAAAATCACTTACGTAACCATCGGGGAATCCAATGCTGGTCCATTCCAAGTACAGATAGCCTCCCAAAAGCAGGGAAACTGCTGAAAAAACGGTCGAAATATTACTTTTCTTAGCATTTGTCATTGGAAATCGCATTTCACCCGGTTACAGGCTCTTCTCAATTGAGAGTCCCGGTCTCAAATTTTTTTCAATTAATTTTCATCTTTGTGATGTAAGTAAGTGCTTGGATTTCAAAAAACTCCAACTAACTACTTGACTTCCCGTAGCATAAGATATGAAAAACCTAATCTATTACAGCAAATCAATCTTATCACTTACAATGATACTTTTGTTTGCCGATACCCGCGAACAAATTGTCGTTAAGGAACAACTGGAAGTATTCGCCAACTACCGCGGCGACCATCGGTGGATGGCCTACCAAAACCTTGGACACGCCTGGTATACCCATATCTATCGAATGGCGAATGAACAAATGAAGGCCAGAGACGAGACCGTTAACAAGATCCGGACACTCGAAGACTGGGAAGAAAGAAAAATCGGTCTCCGTGACAGCCTTCAAAAGAGCATTGGTCGACTTCCTGAAAAGACGCCTTTGAATGCCCAAATTGTGGGAACCATAGAAAGGAAAAGTTTTCGGGTCGAAAAAGTAATTTACGAATCATCCCCAAAATTTTACGTAACAGCCTGTTTGTTCATCCCGAATGATCTGCAGGAGCCCGCGCCGGGCATAGTTTACTGTGCCGGGCATACGCCAGAAGCTTTTCGCGCCGAAATGTACCAAAGAGTAATCATCAATCTTGTGGAAAAGGGCTTTGTCGTCCTAACCTTCGACCCCCTGGGGCAGGGAGAACGTTTCTTCTACTTGGATGACAAGGGCCAACCGGAACTCGATGTCACCCAAGGGCACTCTTATGCCGGTATTCAATGCCTACTTACTGGAGATTGTCTCGCTAAATACATGATTCACGATGGCATTCGCGCAGTAGATTATTTGCTTAGCCGTCCGGAGGTCGACCCCGATCGCATTGGGATGACCGGACGTTCCGGGGGTGGTACGCAATCTGCCATTATTGGGCCTTTTGACGATCGGATTTATGCCTCGGCTCCGGAAAACTACGTTTCCAGCCTGAAGCGTATCTGGCAATCGATGGGGCCACGCGATGCGGAACAAAACTTCCCTAATGCGCATTTACTCCAATTAGAACACGCGGACTTCATAGCGCTTCGAGCCCCTAAACCCACCATGATCATCGCCAATAGTCGCGACTTCTACAATATTCAAGGAGCACGTGAAACCTTCCAAGAAGTACAAAGGATTTTTGATCTTTACGGCGCCAAAGAACAGGTGCAATTTGCGGAAGATCATGAATTGCACCGTTCTACCCCACAGAACCGAGAAGCCATGTACGCTTTCTTTATGGAGCAACTCCAATTGAAGGGCGATCCGACCGATGTCGATGTACCACTCTTTTCCAAGAAAGAACTAACAATAACCAAAACTGGTCAAATACGAACTTCTTTAGATAGCAAGTCATTGTCTGACCTGAATCGCGAACGGCCATTTACCATTGGCAATCTGCCACTTAAGGAACCGATCGTCGCCAAAGGGATTATCCGGAAAGCTTTAAATCTAACCGACTCTATACCAGTACATCAGGCCATCTTTTCGGGCGGACATAAAAGGGAAGGTTACTTGATCGAAAAACACTTCCTACAATTTGAAGACGATCGCTATCCGCTCCCCTTTCTATTCATACAATCCGCTGAAAACGACATCCGTCCCACCATCTTATATCTCCACAGCCAGGGGAAATCCATGGCAGCACAAAAGGGGGGTCCGATTGAACAATTGGTCAGAGCAGGGTATAACGTCATAGCACCGGATCTCCTCAATATGGGCGAACTAGCGACTACCTTTTGGGGGGATTCCCATATCCAGTTGACTTCTTTCAATATGGTAGTGGGCTCAAGTCAGGCCGGCACCAGCTTGGTCAGTCTACAAATTACAGATCTAATCGCTCTAAAGGAGTACATTGCGAGCCAAGAGGGTCTAAATGACCGTTTAATCGTCATCGCAGACGAAGAATTGTGCACGTCTGCACTGCACTTCGCCGCCTTGGAACCATCGGTCGAAAAAGTTATTTTTAGTAATCCCTTGGAAAGCTGGATGGAAATAGTGGCAACGGAAAAGTATCCGGCCCGCTTGGCATATGCGGTTGTTCCCGGTGTATTGCAATATTATGACCTTCCGGATCTGCGTGCATTGATCGGGCCATCAAAAATAATTGTACGCGACGACGCCCCATTATTATCTCATTTAAAGCAATGATAGATGCAAAACGCACCTCTTATCATTTTCTGCTTCCTACTCAATTGGTCTACCTGCTTGTCCGGGCAGGATTCGGATCTAGATGTATTTAACAACTACCGCGGTGATCAAAAATGGCTTGGTTATCAAGGCTTGAATAATACTTGGTACAACCATTTGTCCATGCTCGCCTATCGTCATATCGAGGCCCGGAAACAAAAAATCGATGCTTTGACCACCAGGGAAGCCTGGGTAAGGCAAAGAAAATCACAAAGAGAAAGTCTTTTGAAAAGCATTGGGGGATTGCCCGCTAAAACACCTTTAAATCCGCAGATTACCGGTCGAATTGAAAAAGAAGACTTTCTGGTTGAAAAGCTTATCTACGAATCACTGCCCCAATTCTACGTAACGGCATGTCTTTTCCTTCCTAAAAAAATGCAAGGCCCTGCACCAGCTGTGATCTATTGCTCTGGTCATTCCGCTGAGAGCTTTCGCAGCGAAACTTATCAACGAGTCATCCTCAATCTAGTCAATAAAGGTTTCATCGTATTGGCTTTTGACCCGATTGGACAAGGTGAGCGTTTTCAATACCTGGATAAAAATGGTGAGCCAAATATCGGCGGAGCTACGAATGAACATTCTTATGCAGGCCTCCCCAGTTTACTCTCGGGCAATACGATAGCCAAATATATGATCCACGATGGCATCCGTGCTGTAGACTATCTACTAACTCGTCCGGAAGTAGATTCCGAACGGATCGGTATTACCGGCCGATCCGGTGGAGGCACGCAAAGTGCGTATATCGCTGCATTCGACGATCGAATATATGCAAGTGCCCCCGAAAACTATATTACCAGTTTCAAACGCATATGGCAATCCATTGGCCCGCAGGACGCAGAACAAAACTTGCCAAACGCCCACGTTTTGGGGATTGATCATGCAGACTTGCTGGAAGTCAGAGCTCCCAAACCCACTCTAATCCTCACTACTTCTCGCGACTTTTTTAGCATTCAGGGTGCAAGGGAAACCATCCGGGAAGTCAAAAAAGTCTATAGGTATTTTGACGCCTCGGACAACATAGGACTAACAGAAGACGATCACGGACATGGCTCCACCAAGAAGAACCGGGAAGCCATGAACGCCTTTTTCCTCAAGCACCTAAGACAGGAGGGCGATCCCGTGGATGAAGATCTCCCACTACTTACCAAAGCTGAATTAACGATAACAGAATCCGGACAAGTTCTAACAGCACTAAATGGCAAAACAGTTTTCGATCTCAACCGGGAAACCCTTCCCAGTGAACGCATTCAGCCTACCCGGAAAGACATTGTCCGGGTCCTTGATGCCAGTATATCAGAAGAAGCACCAAATCCCGTCTATACTGGAGGTTTGCAAAAAAACGAGTACCGGATAGAAAAATATTTCCTGGAGTTTGCAGAGGGCCGTTATCCCATCCCATTGCTCTGGATTGTCGACCGGAAGCTTTCGAACCCGCCCGTTGTTTTATATTTGGATGACAGAGGAAAATCCAGTGACTTACTTCCCAACGGCCCGATTGAGCAATTGGTCAAGAGCGGTTATGCAGTATTGGCACCAGATTTATTGAATATAGGCGAGCTCGGTTCGAGCACCTTTCGCGGCGACTCCCATATTGACCAGGTCTCTTTTAACTTAGTGTGGGGTTCCAGCTTGGTTGGCTCCAGCTTAGTTGAGCTGCAAACTGCGGACCTTTTAGCTATTGGTCAATACTTGCAAAACCACCACAATACGATGTGGGAAGACCTTACCATCTTTGCTAAAGGAGGCTTACAAATTCCCGCGCTTCACCTGGCCGCCCTCCAGTCGAACCCTCCACAGTTGATCCTGAATGATACAATTACGAGCTGGATTGATCTAGTAAACACCCGGAGATACGAGGCGCATTTGGCTTATTCGATTGTCCCGGGTGCTCTTCAATTTTATGACATCCCTGATCTGCTCCAGATCATCGGTTCGGAAAAAGTCATCGAATTAGGTAACAGGGAATTATCGGTAGTACTCAAAAATGAATAAGTAGTTTGGCTCGCAATGAATATGGATTTTCCGATCTTTAGCCGAAAAGATGGAGTCTCTTAAAGTTGCCATTGCCGGATTTGGATTTGGTGGTCGAATTTTTCATGCCCCATTTATCCAAAGTACCGATGGACTGGTCATCGATAAAATCCTAACCACGGATCCGGCCAAAATCGCTGGAATACAAAAGGCCTATCCTCATGTAAAAATCGCCCAAAGTTTTGAAGACATATTGTCTGATCCGGATATCGCGATCGTGGTGCTGGCTGTTCCCAATACCTTCCATCACGATATGGCGACGCAGGCATTGCAGGCGGGCAAACACGTCGTGGTTGAAAAACCCTTCACGGTCACTTCCGAACAGGCTGATGCATTAATCCGGTTGGCCCAAAACGGCGATCGCATCTTGACCGTCTACCACAATCGTCGATTGGACAGTGATTTTCGGACGGTCAAAAAAGTCATCGAAAAAAATCTATTGGGTCGGGTGGTAGAATATGAGGCCCATTACGATCGCTTCCGCAATTACATTAAGGACTCCTGGAAACAAACCATCGTACCTGGCGGCGGCATTCTTTACGACCTGGGCGCCCACCTGATCGATCAGGCCCTTACATTGTTTGGTCTTCCGACTGAGATCTACGCCGACCTGCGCCTACAGCGGGATGAAGCAGTAGTGGTCGACAATTTCGAGCTTATCCTTTCATACCCCAACTTAAAAGCAACCTTGAAGGCCGGTATGCTGGTCAAGGAACGCGGCCCACGTTTTGCCGTTTTTGGAACCGAAGGCACCTTTCTCAAACACGGAATGGATGTACAAGAGGCCGCCCTTTTGAATGGTTTAAGGCCTGATGGAGGACCATGGGGAATAGAACCAAGAGAGATTTGGGGAAAATTGAATACATCAATGAACGATGTGCCTTTCGTAGGCAGGATCGAAAGCGAAACCGGAAATTACAATCAATTTTATCAGAATCTTTATCAGGCGATCAAAGGGGAAGAGTCTTTATTAATCACGCCAGAATCCGCCAGAGATGTAATTCGGGTGATTGAAACGGCTTATCAAAGTAATAAAGAGGGACGGCGCCTTACTTTTGGATAAGAAAGCGTGTCGCAGCACGAACTGCGGCACGCTTGAAACACTTCTATTTTAAGGGCGGATCGGCGTCCCATCCCGCTTTCGCAATTGGGTCCAATTGTAGTTATTCTTTTCCGGCAAAGGATATTTCATCGCCAATTCCTCATTTACATCTACTCCCAGTCCCGGTGCTTCATTAATGATCATATAACCGTTTTCCATCCGGGGAGATCCGGGAAAAATTTCTTGTAACAGTGGTGAAAAGTTCACAGCCTCCTGAATGCCAAAGTTCCAAACGGCTAAGTCAATATGCGCATTGGCAGCATGACCAACCGGCGATACATCTCCCGGGCCGTGCCAAGCGGTCCGGATGTTGAACCACTCCCCAAGCCGTGCTACTTTCATAGCCGGAGTAATCCCTCCGATCTGGCTAATGTGGATCCGGATGAAATCAAATAAGCGCTTGGTCATGGGTTCGATCCACTCGTGGGGATTGTTGTATAACTCCCCCATAGAAATCGGGACACTGGTCTGTTGCCGGAGCAAGGGGAACCAACTGATGTTCTCGGGTGAAAAGGGATCCTCGATGAAGAAGGGTCGGTATTGTTCCAATTGTTTGATCAGGTTGATGGCATCCATGGGTTGTAAACGTTCGTGTATGTCGTGCAACAACTCCACTTTATCCCCTGCTACTTCTCTGACCTTGTCAAACATGCGAACTACGCCCTTCATATAAGCAACCGGATCCATCACATTATCATCGGGCATGCCGAAACCGGCATTTTTAAAATCAGGAGCATCCGAAAGATGGGTCGCCCCGTAACCTCCCAATTGAATTCGTACGTGCCGGAAACCCTGTTCTTGTTTGGCCAGGACACTCTCGGCTGCTTCTTCCGGACTGCGTCCTCCACCATGCGAATAGGTGTCGACTGCAAAACGACATTTGCCCCCCAGCAATTGATATACCGGCATATTGGCCAACTTGCCCTTAATGTCCCACAAGGCCTGGTCGAGACCACTAAGGGCATTATTTAAAACCGGTCCATTCCGCCAGTATGAGCTTACATAAGCCGTTTGCCAGATGTCTTCAATGTTGTGTACATCGCGACCCCGACAAAAATCATCCAAATACTTATCGATGGCAGCAATAACGGCATGCGCTCTCTGTCGGAAAGTAGCGCATCCTACCCCATATAGTCCCGGTGTATCGGTCTCGACTTTGACCACGATGAGTTCTATTCCGTGGGGACAAGTGTAAATAGCTTTCACCTTAGTAATTTTCACGGGATCTAAAGTGGATGATCGATTGGGAATGGTCGGTATCTCAGGTTGATTTTCCGCCTTCAATTTTCCTGATAACAAGGGCATACCCAGGGCAGCCAGCCCCAGACTGCGCAAAGATTTTCTGCGATTCATAAGCTTTGTTTTAAATTGGTGACTCGATAACCTAAGATACAAAACGAAACCGGCACGGATCAGGGATCCGCACCGGTCAGTGCTCGTTTTACAATGTCGTTCAAAAACAGGGCACAATTCAACTAAAGACATTAAAGGGTTTGGTTCTACAAACAGTACCTGTAAAGTACGGTGACTGGTTGCCATTGGGGTTATACAGGGATCGTGTCACATTCGTACACAGAAGGGATAAAGGACTGGGGCAGGCAGGTTTCAGTTGCTTAGACCCGGATCCGACTCCGGTATTGAATGATGGCTCCCTTGGGGTTATTTAACTCATTGTGCTCATAGAATGCCTTTTGAAGACAAGGTTTGTAACGATACCATAAAGGTACGAAAGGGTGATTCTCCGGGAAATCACCAGAACTGGTGAAAAACGGGGGAATCAGTCTTCGGCGTTACCGGGTATGGGGACAAATTTGGCGTAGCGGGCGTTGTAGAAGCCTATGGCCATTAGGAATTGGCCTATGACCAGAAAAGCATTCTTTAACATCATATTGGCCATGAACAAAGGATAGTTTTCTTCATATGATGCCTCTCCGGTCAGAAATAGAAAGAATCCAGCCAAATAGGGAAGAATCAAGGCTATACTTAACCAGAAGTAAGGATTTTTTTTGAGGGGAAGGGCCAATTGGGAATGATAGATGAATCGTAGGTAGATTAGGGCGACACCAACTGTGAAGAAGGCATTTGCATTGGGATTAAAAACTCCATAAACTTTATACCCTTCAATCCAAAGATAGTTTATTACCATGCTAAAGAAAAGCAAGATAGCAGTCCATTTTATCCAGGATGTATATCTCGTTGGTAATAATACAATGTAAAACCAGCCAAGAAAAAAAACATTATTCAGCTGAAATAGAATTGCCGTGAAATTAGTATCACTAATCTCCAAAAATTCTACTAAGGGTCTTATTTTTTCATAATCATTGAGAGCAAACCAAATGAAAGTTTGTTGAAGTACATTAAATAGGAACGCTAAGATTCGGTAGTAAAGGTAAATTCTCAATGGAAAAACCAAATACTTCCTTTGCCATATTGCCACCACAATCGGAATGATCATGGTGGCAGTAGCAAATCTCCCAAACTGTATGAATATGGTATCCATAGAAAATTGCGATACCTTTATGTAAGTGGAGGAATCTTGACTCCTGTTCCTGTACCATCTCCACCACTACCATCCGGAGGAATAATAACACCTCCTACGGCAATCAAGAATGCCTGGAAATCCCCTCCCATAGGTAAAGACCTTCCAATTCGCCCCCAGATTGAAACTGTATTTATGGGGTTTGCCAAAGGGTTGATGTTAGAACGAATACTTTCTAACGTATCTTCATCAAATACAAAATAAGTTTCATTGGGATTTGCCGGATCCGCCAGTAAATCCTCCATATCTTCCTCGAAAGGAATCCATTCTCCCTCAACCAAGGCGCGATTGTCAATATCCTTGATTTTAAGAGCCACTTCTTGTTCGCTAGAAGCAGCAAGTAGTTGCCTGATTTCCCAATACATGATGGAAAAAACCTTTTCCTCCAATGCACTTCCCCAGTAATTGTTAATCGTGGTTTGCATCGCATCATAATCCAGCCCAGTAGTCAATTCTGCTGAGGCCCTATAAATTGTTGCCATAGTTAATATTTATTATGATTAAATGGTTGAGTAAGTTTTTTTTACAATAGATTATCAGTTATTCCTACTGACCGCCAAAAGTTGATCGACGACATAGTCTTTATACTCTCTTCTCGAGGCGAAAAGATCTCTAATCACCTTTTCAAAGTCAATGGTTTGCTTGCGAAGCGACTTAACCACCGTCTTTTCCCTATAGGCTGTTCTCCCATTCAAATCCAAATCTGGGTAGTTATCCGCAGGTGCCAGATAATTTTGTCTTCCATCGGAGAAACTATAAAATTCATATTGAAAAGGTGGATACTTAACCAACCGAAAACCTGTTCGATTGCGACTTCGGGCGGTATCCGGCGAATTACTCAGTATAAAGGGAGGGTTTCGACTCAAAGTATCTTCTCTCCGAATGAGTATGTCTTCATTAAGGTAAGTGTAAGTTGCAATTTTTCGTAAGTCCCATTCACTTCCTACTTTCTGAAAAGTGCTCACCAAATTCTTGTCAACGCCTGACGAAACGATGTCAACTACTTCATATCCAGTAGCTTTTACTTTAGAAAGTTTCTTTGGTGGGAAAAGGCAACTCAGGAAAGAAGTTTTATTTAGACGGATCGAAGAGATGTATTCCACTTCGGCATGCAGATAATCTTGTTGTCCAACCAAATCCTGATACTCACGCTCCTTCAAGGTAGGCTTTCTATATCCGGCAATTCTATCTCCACCTCGGATAAGCATGTTGATGAATTTATCAGGTTCATTCGGTTCGCTGTTATTTAACCAGCCAGCCCTTTCTTTGAAGGGGTTCTCATTGCTGACTAGCAATGGAGTAGGCTGCTCATCTAGTAAGGAGGTTTCAGTTGGCGTGGAAGTACTTTCTTGCCAAAACGAATTTCCGCTGTGTTCAACCGTTAGCAAATCACAAGATTCACAATCCTCGATGGGCGGGTTTCGAAACCTGGTATTAATTTGAATGTCAACAACGGAAGACAGTACTCGATTCACCAGGTAGGTACCTCCTTCCTCAGTGGTTGCACTTGAAGCATCCATTCTCTGAAAGATGTTATAAGGAAACAGTACTCGATTCTCGGTAGTGCAGCAAGGTACCCAAGGATCGTTCCCAATAAGGAATTGGATATCATTAATAGTGTCCTCTTGAAAACCCGTCATTACTAAAGCATGGTCGGCAGAAAGGTCACTCCCCGGATCAGGAGAAGGATTGATATTAATTATAAAGGGTCGGCAGTCCCTAATCTCTTTCTTCACTTGCTCCCAAGTCGGAGGAATTCCAATTCGGCTCATCAATTGGGTAGAAGTATAGTCCTGAAGACTAAAAATTAAGTCATAAGCATCTGGAACGGCTGGCAGGGTCTGTCCATCGTAGGTATATCGAACGGTTTTATCCCTTAAAATAGAGACTAAGGTCCCTGCGGTACAAGGATCTGGAGTAATATCAGATGGGCATCCGCCGGTGCAATCTATGCAGCAGTCAATATTGTTGATTGCCTGTGCTGATGTCGGGAACTCCAGCTTTAGTAATCTTTTGGCCAGTTCGCATTGAGTTGGATGAGCGGAAGTATTATTAGGATCATGAAATTGCATGATCATCCTCATGCAAGCGGTCCAGCACCAGGAACCCGTTTTCTGGCTTTCGTATGGCACATTCATTTCCAATGTATAGAGTTGGCCAAAGCTGCCTGAAATTAACCCAAAATAAGCAAGTAGTATCAAAGCTGGTTTTCTAATAAAAGCGGCTGTCATTTAACTGAGATTAGTAATTTCTATATCAATTTAGAATCTAAAGCTTTGATTATTGCTTCGGATCTCGAATTGACATGTAGTTTATAATAGATATTCTTGACATGTGAGTGTACACTTTCATAACTTATGTGCAACGCTTCAGCTATCTCCCTGTATTTCAATGCTTTGACTAAATACCCCAACACTTCAGTCTCCCTCGCTGTCAGTGGGGTATATTCCGGGTTCGTCCGAAATTTTTTGTTCAAAAAAAAACGGGTGACTTTACCAGCAATCGAAGGAGAAAAATAACCTCCCCCATTATACACATCGATGATTGCAGCTTCCAAACGTTCAAAGGAATCGCTCTTCAGGGCATATCCCCAAGCACCCCGGCAAAGAGCAACGAATAAGCGATGTTCATCTTCAAACTGCGTCAACATCATAACTCTTGTGTTTGGAGATAAATCAATGATGTCATTTAGTGCGTCTAGTCCCGACTTGCCTGGCATTTCAATGTCCATCAATACTACATCGGGTTTGTATTCTTTCACAAGTACAGCCGCCTTGTTTGCATCGCTAAAAACTCCGGTTAGATAGACCTGTTCGGAGTCTTCCAATGCATCTGCAAGTGCTTCCCGATAGTTTTTGTTGTCCTCGAATAATAGTATTCGGATCATTGATTTAGTTATCTACAGGTTTCAAAATTTGAAAAAAGTTTTGGGATCGAGTATCCCCAAAACTGGGGATATGGGTCTAAATATTGGGGACAACCATTGTCACGGTGGTGCCTTCTCCGATTTTAGAGTTGATATCTATGTCAATAAAACCTTCTTGGCTATACTGTCTTAGGTTACTAATACCATTACCGCTTTGATGAGTATCTATATTGAAGCCCCTTCCATTGTCTTTGATCTCCACTTGAAGGCCGTCTTTAGATTGCCGTAGATGTATAGAGGCGTTTTCTGCATCGGAATATTTCACGCAGTTATTAACGGACTCTTTCATCGCCAGATAGAGTTTATTAATCCTACCAATGTCAATATTGTACTCCTGATCTGCAATTAGTTCATTATGATAATGATACTTTATTTCTTTCAGCTGAAAATTCTCACGAGCAAAATGATTCACTTCCTCTAACATCACATGTAATGAATTCTTTTTTGGATCTACCAAGTCAAAGAGGAATCTAAGTTTCTTTTGAATATTACTCAAAATCGCATAAGATTTGCTCAATCGATTTAAAACCCTTTCCTCAGAAGGGTTTACCTTTCTTTTCAGTGTTTCCAGTCGAAGAGCTACGCTGCTAAGGTCTCCTCCAATATCATTATGCAATTTATTCGTCCAATCGTTACGCAATGCAGCTAATTTTTCTTTGTGTCTGAAATTGCCTAGAGAAATGAGGTAAGCTGCGGCGCCTACAATCAATAAAAGGTAGAAGATCAGTAGTAAGATAAATCCAAAATTATCCTTGTAACTATACCGAACCTTTATGAACAGAGGCTTGACCATTCCTATTTTGTCACTATGTACACTTTTCACCAAAAAAGTGTAATCCCCCACACCGAGTTGGGCAAAAGAGATCACCGGTAGTTCACTTTGTTTAGTATATTCCTTGGGACCAATTAACTGATATTGGAAGGAATCTTCCGCAATAGTGTCCCAGAGTAGAAAGGTCAACGACTCGGAGGAAAGCAAATCTAGCGTGTCACTCTCAATAACGCTCTCTTCTCCATCCACCAACACCGCTCGTATCAAAGAATGATCACTAGCTCGTACACACAGACAAATTGGCAAAAACAGGGTTATTACTAAGTTTTTCAAAACAATTGTTATAAGCTCCTACCGCTTATCAGCAATGTTTCACAGCAATGGTATCGGGGCGGCAGGATAAAATAGATATCCTAGGGCTGTTTCTCATCGTATACAGTAAATATAAGTGAAGTTGGCCAAAATTTCCAATGACGTGCATTAAATCGGCCTAATTATTGGCTTGTCGGGGCTGCCTCCCGGTACTTTTTCATTAAAAGGGACAATTCGTCTTTCAATTCTTTTATAGCGCCCTTATATTCTTCATTTTTATATATGTTATCCATTTCAAGGGGGTCTTTCTCCAAGTCATACAACTCCCACTGATCAATGTCGTTGTAAAAATGCATTAACTTGTATTGCTTGGTCCGGATGCCATAATGTCGTTTGACGGAGTGTGCACCCGGGTATTCATAGTAGTGATAGTACATAGCTGTACGCCAGTCCGTGTTGGTGCCCTCTAACAAAGGACGAAGAGACATCCCCTGCATTTCGGAAGGAACTTTGATGCCGGCAAAGTCGAGAAAGGTAGGCGCAAAATCTAGGTTCAGAACAATCTCATCGCTGGTGCTGCCCGACGGAATAACCTTTGGGTACCGCGCCACGAGCGGCATACTCAAAGACTCTTCATACATAAATCGTTTGTCGAACCAACCGTGTTCACCCAGGTAAAACCCCTGATCGGAAGTATAAACAATAAGCGTGTTCTCAGTCAGGCCATTTTCGTCGAGGTAATCCAGCACCCTTCCGACATTTTCATCCACCGCAACAATACAGCGAAGGTAATCTTTAATGTAGCGTTGATACTTCCATCTGACAAGCGCTTCGCCCTCTAGATTGGCTTCCAATAGCACCTGATTTTTAGGTTCGTAGGCGGCATCCCATTGTTGTAGTTGTTCCGGGGTCAATCGGCTAAAAATCCGTTTGTATCGATTGGTCCCACGTTCGGAAGCTCCGTAAAGATTGGCCGCCGCCTCCGGTTTGATTTTGAGGTCGATTTCCGGATTCATGTGGTGGGCGATGGTCATAGCCTGTTGCCGGGCGGCATCGCCTCTGGTCTCATAGGTATCAAATAAGTTTTCGGGTTCGGGCATTTGTACGTCGTCAAAGAGATTTAGGTGTCGAAGAGCTGGTGACCATTCCCGATGGGGAGCTTTTTGGTGGAGCATCAGGCAGAATGGTTTCTCATCCTCTCTTTGTTCGAGCCAATCGAGGGCAAAATCGGTGGTAAGATCGGTTACATACCCTTCTACGCGGGCTGTGTCTCCCATTTCGATAAAAACCGGGTTGTAGTAAAAGCCTTGGCCAGGCAGCACTTTCCAATAGTCGAAACCAGTTGGAGCCGTTTTGAGGTGCCATTTTCCAATCATGGCGGTTTCATAGCCTGCTTTTTGCAATAGTTTGGGAAAGGTCACCTGGCTGCCGTCAAAACGTTTGCGATTGTCCGTTACACCATTCAGATGGCTGTATTTTCCCGTCAGGATTACGGCGCGGCTGGGTGCACAGATGGAATTGGTAACAAAACTATTCCTGAAAAGCATCCCTTCCTTCGCAATCCGATCGATGTTGGGTGTTTCCAGTAGTTGACTGCCATAGGAACTGACGGCCTGACGGGCATGGTCGTCGGTCATGATAAAGAGGATGTTGGGTCGAACCTCTTGCTCACTCGATTTTTGATCACAGGAAGAGAAGGGGCCGCAAATGATAAACAGAATGAATATCCGAACAAATTTTTTGAAGTATTCCATGAGTTGATGTTTTAGTAGAGGGAGGGCGATCTTCAACGCCCAAACTGCAATTGACTCCGATAAATGGTCATCCGGTGAATCTCCTCATTTTCAATACTAAAGATGCGATACGTAACCTGCGGGTCTGCCGCCGTTGTATCAAATTTAACTAAGCCGAAGGACGGAGTCTTGCTGTATCCAAAAAGCGAAGCCGGAATCACGGGATGGGTATGGATATTGGTCAATCGCGAACTCATAAACTCATAGAAGGGATACCCGTCGGTGCGTTCCGTCTTCCAGGCATCCGAACGGTGTCGATCAGCTGCCAGAAAGAAAACGCCTTCGATTTTGTTCTTTTCAATAAACGAAAAGATCTCCTCCCGATCCTTAGCAAAGCCGTCCCAGGTATCTAGCCCACCTTTGCCATCCTTAGTCCCCGAAGAGATGGGCACGGAAGTCCCAATCACTTTAAAAGTTCCTTTGGCCTCCAATAGACGATCGAACAACCATTGCTTTTGGACATCTCCCAACATGGTATCCGGCTTGACGTCATCTTTTCCATTCGTACGATAGTAGCGGGTATCGAGCATGATGAAGTCTACATCGGCGATCGCAAAGTGATAATAGCATCCGGGATTGATCTTTCCACCGCCGTAATAGGGATTGACCCACTGGTCTTGAAATTT
>JANQRV010000548.1 GCA_028284395.1 Saprospiraceae bacterium | reverse complement strand
ATCCACAGCATTGGGGAACCAGGCATCAAATCGGAAATGGGTCATTCCGGCTGCTTCCACATTCAATTGATTGCTCCCCAGTTCGATGACCTGGAAATTGCCACCACCCGAATTGGCGAGCGTATACCTTAAAGCCCCGTTGCCTTGGATCTGTGCTTCTTCGAACGCGGCCGCTCCGTATAGGTTAAAGCCGTCATTGGGAACATTGGTATAGGCATCGCTGTAGATGGAGATCACATCAGCCTCCAACTGAGTAGGTGTTGGGGCCGGCTCGGTCGGTGCAATTGGATCGACACCGCCGGTAGTCCCGCCCTCGTTGTAGAGATAAATGTTATCTACGAAAAAGCCGGAAGGCCTTGGACTGTCGTTTGATTCCGCATCAAAGACAATTTGCCCTAAATTACGCTTATTGGGCAGTCCGGATAGCTCAAAATCAATGCTGATCCATTGCCCTTTTATCAATGCGGGAGTGGTACTGGCTGAAAGTACCAAAGAAACAATAGCATCATCACCTCCATCGAATGCAGCATCCGCACCAAAATCTCTTAGGTTGATCCGAATTGTGGAAGCCGGATCAAAATCATCGGGTATATAGAGGTCTACGTGCAGGTGGGTCATGTTGCTGGCATCGATGGTGGGGACATTCTGATTGAATTCAATCCCGACAAAATTGTAATTGATGTAGTTCAGCACATTATCTCCGTCGACGGTAAAGTCAGCTGACTCTGTAGTTTGAAACGGAGCGTAAAACCCGTTATAGAAATCTACGGGTACATTTGTATAAGCATCACTGAAAATGGAGATCACATTCGCCGAATCTCTGGTGGGCATCGGAGCAGGCTCAAATTCCGAGATGTCTAGCGTCAAAGATCCCTCCGCTTCAATATCGCCGAGCATGGCCGTAATTACAGCTTCGCCCTCACTCAATACGACAATCTCTTCCGCACTCGTAGTTTCATTTAGGCGTATGGATGCGGCATCAGTACTCGAAGACAAACTAAAGTAAGCGGCAGATGCATGGACTGATTGCTCCACCCCGTTTGGAAGGCTAAAGCTTAAACCTAGTCCCCCCGGCGAAATCACTTGACCGACGAAGGCTTGAATGGCACCGACATTTCCATTTTGAATAACCGGTCGAACTTGGCCAATGGTACCCAGTTTTTCGAATTTCAAATCATCGATCCAAAAACTGTATCCGCCACCGTTATCCGGGGTATCCACAAAATAAAACATACCTTGTTCCTTCGTGAGTTTGGCAGGAACGGGCAAGAGGATAAAATATTGGGTCCAGGCCGTACTGAAAGGGACATCATTTATGGAGGTGCGGTACTTTTCCGTCTCAAATAGGCCGAATCCGAGTTCTTGAATCGTAGCGGCCTGAGAAGCTCTACCCCAAAAACTTAAGACATTATAGCCCGATAGGTCCCTTCCGGTAGGATCAAAAAATATACCTCCGGCGTAGCCCCCTTCCGGATCTCCGGCCGACGGAACATCAAAACGCATGGAAGCGTCCGATTTCTCATAGGTAATTTCATCGTCTAACTGAAATGCCGACACTTTTGAATCGCCAAAGGCCCGGAAGTCCAAACCGTCGCCGAATCCATCAATGAATACTTCAGGGGTATCCGGCAAGGATGCAGGAACCGCATCTTCGTGGTCAGGCTCGCAAGCAGTGGTGATCAATAAGGTCAGGCCGACTAAGCATGCTGCTTTTATGAAGTATAACTTTCTATCTTTACTCATCCCTTCTTTATTTATTTTCCGATGTTAATGTGCACATATGTTCTTAGTTCCCATTCTTCGCCATCATCAAAACCCAAGTCTAGTGGCCCTTGAAACTCATACCTGGGTGAATACTGGTCTAAGGAACGCCATATGTATCGTATGCCCATTTGTGTATTGGGCAGAATGAACCAATCGGGCTTTCCTATGGTAGTGGATAAATCAGCAGATATCTGCAATGGAAAGGTCAGGTTAAAGTCGCGATGGTAATCAAACGGCCCCCAATCATCTACTTTCACTGCTCCGGTAAACTTCAACGATTTGTAGATCGCTCGCAAATCAGTACCGAATCGGGTGATGGTCCGATTGATGGCATCCGTAGGGTCAGCCCCCCAGGCATTCGGTTGCACCTTACCGGTATAAAAGTTGAGAATAAGTCCGAGATCGGTATTCGGTTTAGAGACAATTCGACCGTGTATTTCCCAAAGGTCTTGTGCCGGTGGTGCCAATGGAAAAGCGGTGGGGATCCGGCCCGTATCGTCAAAGCCAACGGCGGCGTCCTGGCTGGTAGGCAAATGGCGGAACACAAAACCTAAGCTAGCTGCGAATTTAGCATTTTCAGATCGGTCATTATCCCATTCATACATCCAAGTACCGGGTGTAGGATCGTACGTAAAAAGGATTTCACCGGCAACCGTTTCCCGGTTGGATCTCACGACAAAAGGATCGGTCAGGATGTTTCTTTTCCGAAATGGGGCATCGAATGGAATGGGATCTACCAAAGGTACTTGCCATAGAAAGTTCGGTGCTATTTGCAGATTACCAATATTCAAGCTAAAACCAGTGAGGAAATTATATTGGTTGCCACTACCGCTGTCTTTTAGTCGCCAGCCGGTAATGGTTCGGGTATAATCGGCACCGCCGTTGGCAACCAATCCCATAGCCGCTCCTTGAGCATACCATTGAAAGGCCCCTCCGGTGTAGGTCAATTTTAATTTCCCTCCCCACGTGTCATCGGAATCGACGCGATCGGTAAATTCTGTGTACTTACCTTCGGTATCGGTTCGGACGAAATTGTAAGCTCTATCCACGAGCGGCTGCCCTCCCCAGATACCTCCTACCTCCACGCCCAATTTACCATATTCTCTTTTGGCGTGTAGGGTTACTCTTCTCGTTCGAGGTTGCGGAACGGCTAAAGAGGAAACAGCTGCACCGGCATCGTCGATGTCCTCATGGAAAATCCCGGTCACCTCCGTTTTGCCCAGGGCTTTATGATATTTCACTAAGACTGCGGGGTTAGCCCCCCACCATAGTTCCGGTCCGTAAGCCACCTTCAGGCCTTTTAGCGCTTTTTTACCTTCAAATTCAACTCCGAATGGTGCCTCGCCATTGTAGATGTCTATATTTGGCCCGTAATTGGCTTCGGGGTACAGACCGAAAAAATCCCCTTCATACCCCCAATGATAGTGCCCCGTCCGGTAAAACCCTTTTAGGTTGAAGTTTTTATGATTCCAGCTAAAGTCGCTCTGGTACACCCGTATTCTATTGATGTCGGCGAGTATCAGTTCGCCATCATCTGTTTCTACGGTTCGCGGTCGCCCTTGGTTTTCGTAGAAAATTTCATTGATTGGATTGGCCGCTACGTTCCCCAAAATATTGAAGGATAAGTTCGCCTTGATACCCGGTGTTGGATTGGCCTCGAAACCTAAAAAATAAGACTCCATGTGATCAAAGCCCAGCTGGTTGGGAAAAGTGGTCTCATCGTTGGGATCATCATCTTTTGGTGTGGTAATGAGGTCGCCCCCCGTATTGAAGGTCGTAAATTCGGCGCGCATTTCGCTAATGCGTATTTTCTTGGCCTGGTTGGCCAATAGCGCTGCTTTATCAGACCTGGCTCTCAACACGGCATCGGTAAGATCAATGCTGGAGAAGTATGTATCGATGGTCTCCAGAGAGGTACCCGCTGCATACGGATTCACCTCATGGGCTTCTTTTAGTGCATAATAAGCAGCACGTGGATAGAGATCGTAGAGACCGCGTACACTGGTCGGACCCTTGGCACAGATACCAAACCATTCTTCATTCATGTTGTTTGCGCCCATCTTATGATCTCGATCGTATCCCCCGTTTTCCCAGGAGGCATTGTTGTCATGGATATCCGCGTTCTCTCTATCGTCAAAGCCGAATTTCCACCAACCATCACTAAACTGAAATGTAAAACCTCCGATTGAGTTTCCGACTTTGCCCAGGCCCGCTGCATTCTCGTATATTTCCCGCCAATTGCCCACCATGTAGTAAGCTTGTGACTCCTGGTCTTCCCTGTTTCCAATGGCATTGAACGCATCGGCACCAAATTCGGTGAATAGGATGGGCTTGTCCAGTTTATCTTTGACCACCTGGAATATGTCTCCAAACGAAACACCCCGGTAGGTATTGGTCCCATAAATGTCTACATCCGTACATTCTTCAGCTATGATATCGATGAACAATACATCCCCATTACAGATGGCAACGGGGTGAGCGGAATCAATCGCTTTCATTTTGATCGCAGCATCGTTCATCAACTTGTACATGGGTCTGCCCCGGTTCTCGCCGACAAACTGCTTTTCTCCTTCATCATCCGGAAAATCTTCCGTTTCTGCACCGGCCCAAAACAATCCGTAATTGTTCTCGTTGCCCAGCAGGTAGAGTAAAAGTCCCGGCGTATTTTTGTATTCGTTGGCCAGTTGTTCGACCTCGGACATTAAGAGCGCTTGTGTTGCCGGGTCGGAGTAGTCCGTAACCGGCACCCAGACTCCATCCAAAGTAAGGCCATACCGGCCAAAGGAATGATTGAGCATGGTATAAATACCGTAGTTTTCATAGATGTATTTGATCCATCGGGCGGGTACCCCGGTGTACTGGCGAATGGCATTTACGTTCATATTTCTGAGCAAGGACATTTCAGCATCAAGACCCGCTTGGATAATTTCATCCGATTGTTCCCAAAAATTGGCGTTCACCGTATTCGTTCCAATCGGGATGTAATCCCAGTTCACGCCGTTGATCATGAAATCATTGCCATTGACGTTTAATTTCATTCCCTGATCATTCTCTATGATCCTTACCTGATCGGTTTGAGCAAATACATTATGAAAGAAGAAAAAAAGAAGTATCAGAAGGAGAAAGTTCTTCATGGTGCCATCGATTTGAAACGAATAGTGTGATTTAATTTGAGCTTTTGTGTTGGAACGTGGGGGATGCATCATCGCATTCTTGCCCGGAAGCAGTAATGCTATATTGATCAAATTTAATACTATATTAACCTGGAAGTGTAAAGTTGTACTACATCAATTCTTTCATTGCCGTATTCAACCATTACATCAATTTTGTGTTTCCTTGTCTTTAAACAGTTGATAATTAGACACATTTAGATTTTCAACACTTTCTCATGGCCAGGTTTTTCTACAACATACGCCGCGTTCTATGGGTATTCAGTTTTTTAGCATTAACCGGAGCTTCTGCCCAAACACTCACCGGGAAGTATCCCATACGGCACTTTAGTCCAACCGAGTATAAGGCGGGAATCCAGAATATTGATTTTGCTCAAAACAGGGATATGACCATTTTTGTTGCCAACAATTTGGGTGTCCTCTCTTTTAATGGCAATAAATGGCAATCGCACGATTTTAAAACCGGTAAGAAAAAGCGTTCCCTGGCTTTTGATGGGAAGAACAACCGATTGTATGTGGGCTCCCAGGGAGAGTTTGGTTATTTCGTAAACGACTGGCAATTTGTATCTCTTGTAGATAAAATTCCGGAGGGCTCCAAAGATTTTGACGAAGTTTGGGATGTCTTCCTCATCGATTCAAAGGTTTACTTCTGTACGTTTCAAGGAATTTACATTTACGACGGAACATCAATAACTACCATTAAACATCAGGATGGATTGGGTCGGTCCTTCCATGCTAATGGCAAACTCTTCACGCAAAGCCAAAAGGGATTGCTTTTTGAAATTGTAGATAATGAGCTGGTTCAACTCTTCCCGCAAAAACAATCCCAACCGGTGATTGCAGGCGTAATCCCATACCAGACCGGATATTTGCTATTTTACAATTCTGGTCAGATTGAGCACAGCTCTCCCTTTGGTATGGATCAAAAATTTGATCATTTGATTCAGTCTTTACAAGGGACTTACGTCAATCATGTCATGCAGTTATCCGATACTCGATTGGTGATATCTACACAGACTTCCGGGGTTTTCTTATACGACTTGCAATCCGGCTTATTGGAAACCATTACCATTCAGGATGGCCTGGAAACCAATGCTTGTTTAAGAGCATTCCAGGATTACGGGGGAAACTTATGGGTAGGTATGCAAAATGGAATTGCCCTTATTTATATCAATTCCCCGATGCGACTTCTCAACCAAGAAATCGGCCTGCAAGGAAGCGGTTATGAAGTCTTTAAAACGAAGGAAGGCACTTATTTCACTACTTCGAATGGGATCTATTTCTTAGCAAAAGATGCTGATCAAAGTCAATTTCTAACGGGCACCGAAGGACCTGCTTACAGCATTCAACAAATTGCCGGCAAGCGCTATGCTAGTCACCACCGTGGTCTATTCCTCTTAGAAAACGGCGACGCCAAACACATAGCGTATACCGATGGTTTGTGGCAAGTAAAACAATTACAATCCAGTACAAAATTCGCCATTGGGGGCACTTATTCAGGGCTATTCCTTTTCAAGATCAATGAAAGCAATGAGATAGAACCCGTTGAAAAGATTAAAGGTTTTAATGCGTCTAGCCGCTTCTTCGAAGAAGATAAGGAGGGTAAAATCTGGGCCGGGCAGTATTACAAAGGATTATATCGACTGACATTATCGTCGGATATGACGGAGGCTACCGTAGTTAATGTCTCCGAAAATTCCGAATTACCCATTCAAGAGCAAATAATTTTAAGTCAGGTGAGGGGCGATCTCTATCTGGGTACTACTTCGGGATTGTATCAACTCGATCCGCTTGAAAGTTCGCTGGTCGAAGCCGGTTTTTTTTCGGAGGACATTGGAAAGCAAAACGTTTATTTGTTTCAACAAGACCGAAAGAACAATGTGCATGTAATTACAGAAGACAAGGTTGGTTTCTTCAAACAGATTAGTACTGAAAACTATCAGTTTTTCCCCTCCTCTCTTTATCAGCTGCGCTATCATTTAAACAACGATTTACTGCACGTTTCCATGAATGCAGAAGAAGGGGTCTTTTTTTCCGCCAATGAAGGCTTTATCTACTACGACCCCGAATTAGAAGATCCCATCGTAGCCGAGAAGCCATTGGTCATCGACCGGGTGCTTAGTGTCACCGAAGATAGTGCATTGTACATTCAACAGCCCTTCGCCGGCAAACCGGTGACCAGTTGTAGCGTGATCGCCAGTCCGAAGGCCAAGGTGTTGAAGATCGAAGTGGAACCATTCCAGTTTAGCAGCCTGGACGATCAACAGTTTCGCTATTTCTTGAAGGGTTTTGACGAAGGGTACGGGGAATGGACCAATGCCGCCACCAAAGAATACACTAATTTAGGGGAAGGGGATTATGAATTCACCGCTCAATACCAAGATCATTTAGGGCGGATAACGACCAGCCAGGTATTGTATCTAAAGGTCCAGCCGCCGTTTTACCGAAGTTTGACGGCCAAGTGCCTCTATGTCATCGGTGGTCTTCTGATCCTGTTTTTGGTATCTAGTGTACAGAAGCTTCGTTATCGGCAGAAAACAAAGCGAATTGAATACGAAAAGCAATTGGAGCTGGCTCAAAAACAGCAAAAGTTGATTGAAATGAAGCAACAACAGGAAAAGGAATTATTGCAATTAAAGGAGGAGAAAATGAAAACCGAATTGCAGCACGTCAATAAGTTGCTGGCCGCTTCTACCATGAATCTAGTAGTGAAAAACGAGTTTATCGAATCCATCAAGGAAGAGTTGAAAGAAGCCAAACAAAAGGGGAATAAGGGAGAAACTAAAATGGCTTTGGAAAAAATAGTCAAAGGGATTGATACGAACCTCAGACTAGAAGATGATTGGGAACAATTTGAATACCATTTCGAACAAGTACATGTAGATTTCTTAAACCGCCTCAGGACGGATTATCCGTTTTTGACTCCCAACGAACAAAAACTCTGTACTTTCTTGAGACTCAATTTACAAACCAAAGAGATCGCTAACCTTTTGAGCATTTCACTGCGTGGAGTAGAAGTAGCCCGGTATCGCTTGCGCAAAAAACTGAACTTGACCAAAGGGCAAAATCTGTCGAAATTTATCTTGGACTATTGATTATGAAACGATCAAAGAAAACCTTTCTATGAAAATACAATTTTGGATTCTCCTCCTAGCGGCTATTACCGGTTGTACAAAAGAAATAGAACGTCCGAATATTCTTTTCATCATGTCGGACGACCACTGTGAAAGGGCGATCGGGGCTTATGGATCAAGACTGGCCACACTTGATCCGACTCCAAACATCGACCAATTGGCCCGCAATGGAATGAGGTTCGACCAGGTATTTTGTACGAATTCAATTTGTACGCCCAGTCGAGCCACCATTATGACGGGGCAGTATAGTCACATCAACGGGGTACTGGATCTCTACGATGCATTACCTCGCGAAAAACACTACTTATCAAGGGAACTTCGGGAGGCGGGCTACAATACTGCCGTCATTGGAAAATGGCATTTGAAGGAATCTCCTAATTTCTTTGATTATTATGCCGTAATTGCAGGCCAAGGCAGGTATTTGAACCCGGTAATCCACGTCAGTGAAGGAGGGGAAAAAAGGCAAGTGCGATTTAGTTCCATCCTATCCAAGGAGATCGAGGTGATCGATACGGAAGGGCACTCCTCGGACGTATTAACCGATATGACCTTGGATTGGTTGGAAAACAAGAGAAATCCAAACAAACCTTTCTTTTTAATGCACCATTTTAAGGCTCCGCATGACATGTTCGTCTATGCCGAGCGATACGAGCATTATTTAGAGGACGAGACCATTCCCGAACCCGATAATTTGTACGATCAACCGGGGCCGAATTTCGGATCGGTAGCCACACGGGGAGAGCACGATGAACTCCTAAATGTAATCGGTTCCACTATTTCCCCGCAACCTGACAAACGCAACCTATCCAAATATTACCGGAAGAAGATTGCGGCATTGACGAAAAACGAAAATCTCCCGGACCGGGAAATCACTCATCATACCTACCAATTGTATTTAAAAGAATACCTCCGATGTGTCAAAGGCATCGACGATAATTTTGGACGCATTATGAAGTACCTGAAAGAAGAGGAGCTCCTGGACAATACCATCATTGTCTACACCAGTGATCAGGGTATGATGCTCGGCGAACACGATTACATTGATAAAAGATGGATGTATGAAGAATCGATACGTATGCCCTTAATCATTCACTATCCAAAGTTGGTAGCTGCTGAAAGTACCAATAACTGGTTGATTAACAATACGGATTTTGCACCAACCCTTCTTGAATTAGCCGGCATTGAAAAACCCGATTACATGCAAGGCAGGAGTTTTGTCAATGCCCTTAGGGGAACTACTCAGCCGGAAAACTGGAGAAAAGCCACCTATTACCGGTATTGGATGCATATGGCTCATGGCCACAATAATCCAGCTCATCTGGGTATTCGTACCGATCGCCACAAATTGATCTACTTCTACGGGACCGACTTTACCAATATTCACGGCGGAAAAGAAGTCACCGATAAAGGAGGTAATCGGTACTGGGAAGACACACCCACTGCCTGGGAATTGTACGACCTGGAAATAGATCCCTTTGAAATGAATAATCAATACGCCAATCCGGAATATGAGGAAGTGGTCGATCAATTGACAGGGCTGTTAATACAGACCGGTCAAGAGATTGGAGATACCAGTATTGTTTCAATGGTGAAATGAGCATTCACAACACAATCACTACTTTCCCAGCAAAAGCATTCCGTTCCATGTCCTCATGGGCGCGGATGAGATCATCGAACCCATATACTGCATCGGTATGCAACTTATACACTCCTGATTCCACTCGTTCGACGATCTTCTGCAGTTTTGGACCATCCTTCTTAGCGGACAGGCGTTCGCTAGAGTAGAAAGTAACGGAAGGTCTGGCCAAAGCCAGGGCGGCATTTGCTGCGGGAGCGGTGCTGTAACTATCAGCCAGCGAGCCCGCTAAACACAAACGTCCCTTCTTACTCTTTATCTTAAGATCATCTTTTAAGCTTGCAGCACTCACAATGGTATCTATAATGGCATCAGCTCCTTGTGGCCAGAGATCCAAGACTTGGTCAGCAACAGGATCAGAGGAAACCATGACCTTCTCCATGCCTGCCTTCATCAATTTATCGACCTTGTGTTGACTACGGGTAACGCCAATCACACGCCCATTTAGATGATTGACAATTTGAGTGATGGCCACTCCCAATGCGGATGCGCCCGGCCGCACCAATACCCTCGCTCCTTCCCGAACCTTGCAAGCTTCGAAACAGCAGCCCCAGGCGGTGAAGTAGGTTTCTGGAATGGCGGCCAGATCGACCCAATCCAATGACGTTTCCAGAGGAAATACATTGGAAAGAGGCACCACGGTCTGTTCGGCGTAAGAACCATTGTATTTCCGTCCCATTCCCCCCATGGCAGCTGCCACCGTTTGTCCGATTGGCAATTCGCCACCCGGACAATCAATGACCTCTCCAACACATTCAATGCCAATCACCTTGGGAAAAGGCACTGCTTTGCCCGAGCCGCCCATGCGGGTTACCGCTTCAGCACGGTTAAGACCAAAGGCTTTAACTGCAATGTGCACCTGTCCCTTCTTTGCTGACGGGTCGGGTAATTCCTGCAGCTTTAAGACTTCTGGTCCGCCAGCCTGGTATACGACGTATGCTTTCATGAAATGATGGTTGCTGTGGTTGCTATAGCTGCTGTGGTATCTGTGCTATCTATGGCTTCTGTGGTTGCTATAGCTGCTGTGGTATCTATGGCTTCTGTGGCTGCTGTGGTATCTATGGCTGCTATAGCTGCTGTAGCTGCTATCCTAGCAAAAGTGCCCATAGAAACAATAGTAACCATAGTAGCAATAGTAACAATAGCAGCTATAGCAACCACAGCAACAAAAGTAGTAAATAGTTGAAGGAAAATTCACAATTGCCCACAGCGGAGGCAACGGTTCAATGATTGCTACCATTATAACTGAGTAAAGAGTCATTTTTGATTACAATTACTACCATAGCAGACTGTCAGGCGGGGAAGCGAAGAGCTCAAAAAATCCTTTTTGAGACCTACGGGCGTCGATTGTTCGGAGTGGCCCATCGTTATCTGAATAATGAAATGGACGCCGAGGATGCTGTGGCGAAGGCTTTTTTCAAAGTATACCGTTCAATCGGCCGCAGTTCCTTTGCCAGTGTAGAAAAATTCGAAGCCTGGTTGATGAAAATCTTGATCAATGAGGCACTGGCCATCCTGCGTAAGCGGCCGAGGTTTCCGACTCAGGATCTATCTACCTGTATCAATAAAGCATATGAAAATGAAAACATCATCGCTGAATTGTCTACCGAGGAGGTTTTGACACTCATCCGTGGCCTACCGGATGGCTATCGTACCGTCTTGAACCTATATGCCATGGAGGGCTATTCGCATCCCGAAATCAGTGAACTCCTGAACATATCCGTAGGTACTTCGAGGTCTCAATTGAGTAAAGCACGAAAACTATTACGAGAAAGGATCCAACAATTAAATCTGTATGAGTACCGAACCATTTGACCAGCAATTGCGCAGTAAGTTATCGGACGAGCACTTGACCCTGGAATGGAATGAAGACCGGGTTTGGGCAGCCATCTGCAGGCGGGAACGCAAACGCAGGGTTTGGATCGGTTGGAGAAATGCGATTTTGATCACGATCGGGATCGGGTTACTCTTATTGATGAGTCGATTTTCTGGCCATTCCAATGCCGCTGAACCGGATCCTCCAAAAAGGGAAGCATTCGAAAAACAGGTTCCCGTTGCCGAGACCGAAGTGCCTAAGTCGGCCATAAAGCCGGAAGTAGAAGCGATCGAAGTAGTGAATGAGAAGTCAGTGGAAATGGAGCCGGATTCCTCCAGTCTCAAATTGTTTTCAGAACCGCTGATAGCTGTCTCAGCGGAGAAAAAGAAGCAATGGAAAATTGCGAATCTACCAGAAAAGTCGACATGGCCCAGGGAGCTAAGGCCGCTTCGCCCCACCTATACCTTAGACCAACGTTTGGTAAAGCGGAACAAGGGAATCAGTGTGGTAATCCAGGCGCCGCTACTGCCGGATTTTCAGCCCGAGGATAAGCCCTTTGTAGTCCGTTTGCTCAAACAATTGAAGAATTTCAATACCCACGGTAAAATTGATTGGCGGGAATTGCATATTCAACCGGATGACATGCTATCGATCATCATTTTGACCTATGGAAGGGACTCCTCCGAAGTTCAGATTCAAGAATAATAACTTTATAATCCTATGCAGAAATTGATCCTTGTTTTACTTCTTTTAACTACGATGGGCCTTCACGCACAGACATTCGTACCGCAAGACTCTTTAATTTTGGAAGTCGGTGCTGAAGCCCGTGTCCTATTTCTGGCCAAACGAAGTTCGAGTTTTGACGAGATCGCCAAGTACGACCTCAATCTTGTCTACCGTAAACTGGTGGAGCAGCTGCGACGTTCGGATCAAAGTAATGTCCGAAGATTTTCTGAAGAAGAAGCCCTTCAATACAAAAGTGATGATCCGGCGCTACTACCGGAATTCGATCGTAAGAAGTTTTGGAAACGACTCTACTTGAACTTTTTTGTCGGTGCGAGCAATTTGGAGCGGGAAGCAGTCCGATTGAGTGGCAGGATCGAAAGACCAACCGTGTATCGGAATATGCGGACGAGTTGGGGACTTAGTATCAATATGGATGTACCGGTATTTTTTAGTCCGCGCAAGCAATTGGATTTGAGGACCTCATTCGGTTTTGATATTATCCAATTCGATGACGATCGCATCGTCTTTACGGTACCATCATTGGAGAAATGGGAAGAATTTAACTACCTCAATTACAGTACTTCTTCCAAACCAGTTTCCTTGAATCAACTCTATTTGCAGTTACAGCCAATGTTTACGGTAAAAAGTCGCAAAGCCACTCCCCTACTTAAAGTTGGCATCGGGATTCGTGGGGGCCTCGACCTTCGAAACAACAATCGCTACGAAGACGACAGTATTGTATTTCGGGATTCGGATCTGCGCTTGGATTTTGGAAAATCCCGGATCGATCGGTTGCAATACGGATTGGTAGCAACAGTCGGCTATCGGTTTCTCAGTCTGTATGGTACTTATCTGCCTGGTAGCCACCGGTACATTCCCGGAGAATACTGGGCCGAAGACATGACCAAACCTCAAACTACCATGTCTGTCTGGTCGGTTGGTATTAGGCTTGGAAAGTAGGGTAAAGCCAGTGAGAAATTTGTAAGACCTTTAGCGGCTGTCTAAATTCTGAAGATCAAATTTCAAAAGCCTCGTAGATTTTTTAGATATTGACGGCCACTCTGGACTGGTCGTTAATTCTAAACATTCACAAAATGATACGAATAATATACAGCTGGAAAGTAGAGCCCGAAAATTTAGAACGCTTCATCGAGACGTGGAAAAGGACAACCAATAAAATTCATGAAGAGGTTCAAGGGGCAAGAGGTAGTTTTATGTTGCAAGGCGAAGAAGATACCACTGTAATAAAGACGATAGCAAGATGGGATTCTCTGGATGATTGGAAGCGGTTTTGGCAGGAAAGCAATCCCAGCCAAATGCGATCTATGCATGATTTGGGAGAACGAGTCTCCGTAGAGATATTTAGGGAAGTAGATGATTTTACGAGGTGAAGAAAGTCAATCCCACCATGTCAGTAAACATGCTGGCTGCCAGATGACGATTCTTTGTTTCGACATATTAGGCTGTGATTGTGAGGTCTAAAATCACAAGCGGTTATGCACGCTCTAAAATAGCTATTATATTAGCTAAAAACGACTTTTTTTAGTATATTAGCTAATATATTAGCCAATAATTTAGATGAATAATCCTTTTAGTCTACAAAAGCTACCATCTGACATTTTAGGGGAGACTGCGGAAAACCTGCGGCGTCTTCGCAAACAGCGTGGCCTTACGCAAGCTGAACTTGCCAAACGTTCGGGCGTTTCCCTGGGTAGCCTCAAGCGATTTGAACAATCCGGTCAAGTTTCGTT
>JANQRV010000547.1 GCA_028284395.1 Saprospiraceae bacterium | reverse complement strand
AATGGTGAGACCGAATTTGCGGATTGGAGTGCTGCAGATCAAGCTACCTTTAATGCTGCAGATGGAAAAGCAGAATACAGTAAGTGTGTCGAGATTTCTACAAAGGCGTCCATTCGTGAAATGGTAATGCCTGGAGTCATCGCGATTGTGACGCCGGTTCTGATCGGTTTTGGTGGTGGGGCGGAAATGCTTGGCGGGCTTCTGGCGGGAGTAACGGTCGCCGGGGTTTTAATGGCCATTTTCCAATCTAATGCCGGTGGAGCATGGGACAATGCCAAGAAGATGTTTGAAGAAGGGGTAGATATTCAGGGCCAAACTTACTACAAGAAGTCGGATCCACACAAAGCAGCAGTAGTTGGCGACACCGTTGGTGATCCTTTCAAAGATACTTCTGGACCTTCACTTAACATTTTATTGAAATTGATGACTGTTGTAGCTTTGGTGATTGCACCTCTGTTATAGAATTATCAATACTTAGCGGGAAATAGGCCACAAGGAATTTGCTTCCTTGTGGCCTATTTTTTTTCCATTTCCTTCCATAACTCTAAATTGTCATTTGGCCATATCCAGGATCCAATAACCATTCCTCCTAAGCTGGCCAGTCCCCCCCAGATCAGACTTGGTATAATGGAGGCCGTGATTTCACAGAATAACCAAACCATCAAGCCAATGGTCATCGAGCAAATTGCTCCTTCTTTGGAAGCCTTTCTCCAATATAGTCCCGCCGCTAAAGGAATGAAGAGCGATACCAAGCTAAGGGCGGAACTCTGAGCTACAAGGTCGTATATATTGGCTTTAAGTAAAGCCATTATAGCGGAACAGATAGCTACGAAAACAACAGACAGTTGCATGAGCTTCAGTAGTTTCTTGTCAGAAATTTGCCCCAAAAATGGTTTGATCAGGTTTTCCCCAATAACCGTTGCCGGTGCCAGCATTGCTCCGGAAGTGGTGCTCAGAATAGCTGAAAGCAATGCTCCAAAAAACAAAACCTGGAGAATAGGACTGCTGTATTCCATCACAATGATCGGCAATGTTAGTTGTGGATTTCCATTTTGTAATTCCGGATACAGTATTTTGCTACAAAGGCCAATAAACAACGGCATAAAACCAATGGTGAGGTACATGATCCCCCCTAAATAGGAGGCACTCACCGCAGTGTTCTCATTTTTGGCAGCCATTACTCTTTGGAAAACATCCTGCTGAGGAATAGAGCCCAAACCAATTGTAATCCACGCAGCGAAATAATGAATATAGTTTTCGAAACCTTCTTCAGGCAAAAAGCGAAAAAAGCCATCGGGAACGCTTTCCATGATTTTTGGAACTCCACCGACCTGCCAATACAACTCAATAGAAATTGCAAGCAACCCAACAATGATTAGAATTGTTTGTACAAAATCAGTGATGGAAACAGCCCACATCCCTCCAATATAAGTATAGAGTACAACTACCGTAGTGCATATCATAATACCGGCAAAGAACGGCAGCCCAACAAGCAGGCTTAGAATCAACGCCATTGCTACCAACTGTGCTGCTATCCACCCAAAGTAGGAGGGAACCATGAATAACGCGGAGATTAATTCAGCATATTTACCAAAGCGAATCTTAAAAAAGTCATTGAACGTCAAGATGTTTAGGCGGTACAGCGGCCGGGCAAAGAAAAAGCCCACGAGGAATAGGCATAGTGCGGCACCAAAAGGGTCTTCAATTACCCCTATCAAACCATGTTCAACAAACTCAGAGGAAGCCCCCATAATCGTTTCGGACCCGAACCAGGTAGCAAATAATGCCGAGGCGGCAACAACCAACGGTAGGTTTCTACCCGCAATGACAAAATCTTGTGTCGTCTTTACATTGAGAGAGGCGCGCCAACCTATCAATATACTAATCAATAGATACAGCACAATATAAGAAATCAGCATGTCACAGTAATTTGAATTCGACTTCCCGTGTTTATAATGGCGAGATTGTTATATGTCAGGCATCTTACCAATCATTTTCGTTTAAGACAAATTTAACCAAGTGCTTAAAAGAATTAACAAAATCTTGCCCTTTATCGGTTGTTAACCATATGGATACGTTAGAAACGCCCAATGCCACAGCCCGTCCTATTTGCGGCAGTTGGTATGGTAGATATCGACTTAGAAATAATAATCTGAAGCAATGAAAACTGGTAAAATCCTAATCTTGTTGGCCTTTCTGGCCTTTGTGTCCAACACTCTTCCCGCACAGTATTTTGGCCAAAATAAGCCAACCTATGAAACCTTTGATTTTGAAGTGGTCCAGACCCCAAACTTCGAGATTTATCACTATCTAAAAAATGAAACCCTAAAGAAGGCCCTTATTAATTATACCGAGCAATGGTATCTGATGCACCAAAATGTATTGAAGGATACTTTTTCTACAAAGAATCCCATCATCTTTTATAACGATCATGCGGATTTCCAACAAACAAATGCCATTGGCGGTACGATCGGTGTTGGAACTGGCGGTGTTACTGAGGGACTTCGAAACCGCGTCATTATGCCATTGGCGATGTCTAATCAACAGACCTTTCACGTTTTAGGGCATGAATTAGTGCATGCTTTCCAATATAACATGATCATTAAGGGAGATTCGACCTCATTGAAAAACCTGGCAAACCTTCCACTTTGGATGGTCGAAGGATTAGCAGAATATATGTCTATTGGTCGAGTCGACGCAAATACAGCAATGTGGATGAGGGATGCTGTGATTAATAAAGATGTGCCCTCGATCAAACAACTGAACAATCCCAAATATTTCCCCTATCGCTACGGGCAAGCATTCTGGGCCTTCCTGGCGGGCTGGAAAGGAGATGATGTAATCGAGCCATTTTTTACTGCTGTGGCAAAGTATGGATTTGACAGTGCGACTCGGTCGGTGCTGGGGGTCAACCAAAAAACACTTTCTGAACTATGGGTAAATGCAATTAAGAACCACTTCAGCTCATATGTAAGCACTTTCAAAGAGGATCCACATGGAAAGAAGCTGATTCATCAAGGAAATTCTGGCCGACTCAATCTGGCACCCGTCATTAGCCCAAATGGCCGACATGTCATTTTTCTCTCTGAAAGAAGTGTTTTTTCAACGGATTTGTTTTTGGCGGACGCTACCAATGGTAAAGTGATTCGAAAGGTAGCTAGCGCAGCAAAGAATGGCCACATTGATGACTTCAATTATATAGAATCTGCAGGTACGTGGTCACCAGACAGTAAGAGCTTTGCCTTTGTGGCAGTCAGCAAAGGTCGAAATGTTTTGATCATCAAGGATGTACAAAATGGGAAAACACTACAGGAGATAGCGGTGCAAGGTTTACCTGCTTTTAGCAATCCATCTTGGTCGCCAGATGGAAGAACAATCGTCGTGACAGGTTTGACGAATGGCCAGATTGACCTATTTGGAGTCAACGTGAAATCAGGGGAGGTAGATCAAATTACCAATGATCCTTATTCTGAAATGCACCCCCATTGGTTATCGGACGGTGAAAGACTGGTTTTCGCAACTGATCAAATTAGTTTTGAAAATGGTCGGACTAATGGTAAATGGGTTTTTAATCTTGCAATTCTGGATGTCGCAAATGGAGAATCAGAGTTGCTAGACATCTTTCCGGGAGCCGACAATTTGAATCCAATTGAAGATCATAATGGTAATATTCTATTCTTGTCAAATCGCGATGGATATCGTAACCTGTACAAGTATGATCCGGTCGCTAACAAGGTCTATCAAATGACGACTTTATTGACGGGCATCAGCGGAATCACACCGTATTCGCCGGCAATTAGCCTTTCTAAACGAACGGGCCGTGTCTTATACAATCACTATTTCAAAAACTCCTATGATATCTATAAGGCTAAAGAGGAAGCTTTTATTTTCGTTGAGGTTGACCCGAACGATGTTGATATGTCCGCCGCTACTCTACCTCGTTTAGAACAAGAAAAAGCAGATATTGTAGATGCTCAAATTCAGCGTCTAGATACCGTTGACCCCGCCGCTAGAATGGCAAAGAATGGAAGAACTGTTAATATTCTAAATAAAGACTATAAGCCAAAATTTCAATTAACTTATGTGGGAGGAGGGGCTGGTGTTGGTGTTGGCACCAGTAATAACTTTGGAACTTCTACTGGATTGGTTGGGGGGGTGGATCTCTTGTTCAGCGATATTCTAGGAGACAATCAACTAATTAGTAGTTTTTCATTGAACGGAGAAATCACTGATTTTGGTGGAGCCATTGGGTTTATCAATAAGAAAGGTCGAATCAATTGGGGTGGCTCCTTGTCTCATACACCTTCCAGAAGAGTAAGTGCTGCCTTTATTGGACCGGATAATTTTGAAATCGACGGAGAACAGTTTTTGGCGAATCGAATCGACTTTCAAAATTTCCGAATTTTTCAAGATCAGGCAAGTGTATTTGCACAATTACCTTTTTCTAAGACCCTACGAATTGAAGCCGGTATCAGTTTTTCGCGGTATAGTTCAAGAATTGATCTTGACAAGAACTACTATGATGATTTCGGGCGACTGATCTATAGAGATCGGGAAAAACTAGATGCACCGCCCGGCTTTAGCTTGTTGAATGCCAGTGCTGCAGTCGTTGGCGACAACTCCAAATTTGGATTGACAGCTCCTTTAAATGGTTATCGCTACCGACTTGGAGTTGAGCGATACGGAGGAGAATTCGACTTTAACGCGATTACTGCTGACTTACGATTTTATAAGTTCTTTCGACCCTATGGGATTGCTTTTCGGGCCAATCACTATGGAAGATATGGTGGCAATGGAGATGAATTATTTCCTTTATACATAGGGAACCCATGGTACATTCGGGGCTATGATTTTAATAGTATCCAGGAAAACTTCGTGCAAAATGGGAAAAGTACCAATTTGCTTTTTGGAAGTAAGCTTTTCGTAACCAATGCTGAAATCCGGATTCCATTCACTGGGCCGGAACAATTGGCCCTATTCAAATCAAAGTTCCTATTTACTGATTTGAACTTCTTCGCGGATGGAGGAGTAGCATGGACCAGCTTCGATCAATTCAAGAAAAATAATGAAACTGGTTTACCCGATGCTGAATTCTTGCTGAGTGTTGGAGCTTCCGTAAGGGTGAACTTGTTTGGAGCAATGGTGTTGGAGCCTTACTATGCACTACCCTTACAGAAGAACGCTTCAGGAGTATTCGGGTTGAATATTCTACCCGGTTGGTAACCGGTCCTAGTTTTGTGGATTGTTAGGGAAATTGTAGGGGTTTGCTTGAATTGTCAAGCAGGCCTTTACTCTTTATCAATCCATGATCAAATCTTCGTCTTTGTGAAATGCTTTATATCGCCCCTTACCAAATTGGGTACCATTGAATGTTAACTTCGTTCGGTTTCGGATCTGTTCTTCTTCCGGTAGAGCAGTGAAGTCTTTACATTTGTGAGAACAACATTGATTATACTTTTCGGCACACTCTCTACATTGGATAAAGAGGATGTGGCAGGCATCGTTTGCACAATTGACATGGGTATCACAAGGTTTACCACATTGATGGCATTTGGCGACGATATCATCGGATATTTTCTCTCCCATTCGTTCATCAAATACAAAATTCTTGCCTATAAATTTATTGGGAATGTTCTTTTCCTTGCATTGTCGAGTATATTCTATGATGCCTCCGTCCACCATATACACTTTTTCAAAGCCCTTGTGTAAATAGTATGCACTTGCCTTTTCGCAACGGATTCCGCCAGTACAATACATCACAATGTTTTTATCCTTTTGGTGTTCCAGCATTTTTTCGACTAGGGGGAGGGCTTCCCGAAAAGTCTCCACGTCAGGGCGGATAGCATTGTGAAAATATCCAACCTCGCTTTCGTAGTGATTACGCATGTCCACAACAATCGTATCCGGGTCTTCAGTGAGCTCGTTATAACGCTCAGCATCCAGGTGTTTTCCTCTCTTTGTAACATCGAAAGTGTCATCTCTTAGTCCGTCAGCTACAATTTTCTTACGAACTTTTATCTTGAGTTTATAGAAAGACTTACCGTTGTCTTCCACTGCTATATTTAGGCGAATGTTGTTAAGGAATGGAATGGAATACAACGCATCTTTAAAGGCCGTAAAGTTTGTTTCCGGAACAGAAATCTGACCGTTGATGCCCTCCTTAGATACATAAATCCTACCGAAGACTTTGTGATCATCCAGCATTTGATACAAAGTATTCCTGAACTGGGCGGGGCTTTCGATTTGATGGTATTGATAGAAGGAAAGGGTGATGCGAGATTCCTTACTCTCTAACATTTGATGCTTCAGCTCATCATTATTAATGCGATTGTACAATTTCATTTTACGAATTTGGTACGTTAACGGATGAAAGGAGCATTACTCCTGGCAAGTTGCAGGCTTGCTGCCAACTGCACCATTTTCTAGGTGTATCCCTAAACTTAGTAATTCTGGCAATTAGTCACAAAGTTATTAGTATTTGTGAGGATATACAAATTGGGTATGCCAAATAAGGCTGGAGCTATTCTGAATGTGGATTTGTTTGGTGCAATGCATTTTTCAGTTTATTTTTGAATATGCGATTACGATTTGTTATTTGAAATAACAAGATGTTGACTACCCGGCTATCCGCTGGGTAGTTTTACTTTATGGAATTTGTTTTCTAAAGTCAATAAGGCCATTTCCCACAGATCCTCATATGGAATGATCTCTATTTCGTGAGCTTGATTGGCAATGTCGAGTGGAACAGATTGTAACCGTTTTTGGTAATTGCTCGCCTTCCTTATCACGCCAGCCTTGTGAAAACTACACATTGGGATCTTCATAAGCATTTTGATAAAGCAATTGCTTCGAAACAGATCATTGTTACGTAGATGTCGCGAACAATACTTCTCGATTGCTTCGATCTTGTCAATGGCTCGATCGTATTTCTGCTGCTGGATCATGAATAAGATATGGATTACGAGTATTGGGATGTTCATTCCTCGTTTGTCCTTGGAGAAAATGGGGGTTTCATTAAGGAATCGGCCTAGCTTGAATTTATTGAAAACCTTATCATCGTTCTTAGGGAATACCTTGCCCAGTTCGATCAAATAATGGACATAGGCTTCGAAGATGCGCCACATTTCCCTGACACCCTCCGGCAGGAATTGGAAGCGAGGATGAACAATGGTATCAATATAAACCTGGTATGCATTCTGATATTGTTTGGTGTGCATTGACAGGATGAAGAAGTATTCATGGTACTTGAACCAGTTATAAGATCCGTCGTCCAATAGATTGATGCACTTTTGTGCAATCTGTTTTCCTTCATTGTATTTTTTTAGTTGAGTGTAGCAGACCAGAAGTTGATAGTAGTATATTTGCAATGGGGTAGTTGGTTGGTACTTCTTTGATTGGAACAAGTCAATCGACTCTTTACAGACCTTGATCGTTTCCTCGTAAGCATTGATACTGGAGTGAATGATAATTTTGATTAAGCTTCCGCATAGGTACAGCCGATAAGAATCGTATAAATTAAGATCTTCCTCCAATTGTTGGTAGTACTGTTTCGCTTTTTCATGGAGGTTTTCTTTTGTAGATTTATTATTTACGTATTTAATCACTAATTCCGTATACAGTTCTTCCGCTCGGTTTTCAGCATGCCAAATGACCTCATACTCTTTGAAAATTCGATTGAACTGTTCAAATTTCTTGAAATCTCCAACCCTTGCTCCATAGTGAAGACGCAAGGTTCTCGAAATATCCAACACCAATTCAGTGATTTCGTATTTTTTGGCTAGCTTCAAGATTTTATGACAAAGATTTACACCGGCTAACCGAGCCCCTTTGCCAATTAGGATTTTTGCTGCCGCCCACTCTTTGTAACAGGCATAGTAAGCACGCTGCCGTTCGGAGTGAGAACTATCCTTTGGGTCGATGAAAAATATAGTATTGATCAGACGAGATTTTAGATTGCTTTTGAGTTTTTGATAACCCGAATAATTTTTGTCTGATTCATAAAAAAAACGAGCGGCATCGTCGTCAGTAGAGAACTTTCCTGCTAGTATTCCTTCGTAAAATTCGGAGATCTTGGTTTTATTTTCTGCAGATTCGGCGATCAAATCGACTGACCTCAACTTATTCTTGGTTACTATATATGCTAATTCTTTCAATGCTTGCATAGTTGAATCCTTTTACCGGCAAAAGACTAATGTGGAGTTTAGAATGGAATTGGAGGGAAAACTGTCACGGCAAAGGATCCAAAGCACCCTTATAAAGGTGAATTTTTCTTAGCAAGGTGCGGTCTTGCTCCTGTAAAGTCCAGAGTGAATTAACGGAATATCGATTCAGAATACCACATTTCATTGGGTACAGTGTTTGCACCACGCGATACAAAAAAATGATATGGGAAAAATTTCTTGTAAAAATTTGTTTCATGCTATACTTTGTTTAGTCTATTTTTGATTTGTATTCTTCAAATGACAAAGAAATCGATTGCCCCGCCAAGTCTCACTAAGTACTTGTGCAAGTTGTTGATGTTTGCTCAGAAATCGGTTGATTTAGAAATGGGATTAACATGTGTAGTGAAGATTTCAATGCCTCCCGTAGTTGTGAAATAGACCTGAGAAATTGATTAATGTCTTATTCAGGCTTAACGTCTTATTATTCGGTCAACACCCGGCGATCATTAATTCATATTCTTGCATTTAGATAGCTTGTTTCCCAAATGGGCAGGGACGAATGGAAGAAACTAATTAGATGAGAGAAAGTTTCCAACCATAAAGCTAACATTAAAGGTAGCATTATTTAGACCAATTTTGCGATTTAGTAACAGGTTTGAAATCAAGGAAATGCTGCTTTGATGATTCTATTGCTGGAGTAAAGCGCTTATAATGAACAACTTATTTGATCGGCCATTTGTGATTTAGGGAGCTAAAGTGTGATTTTTCTACTATGGAATATATTTAAAAATAATTAGATTGTATTTATTTGGAATTCAATTTTTTGGATTTTAATGACTAGCAAAATGAACTGATTCGATAACCTTTAAAGACCATGCAGCACTCATGGCTGACTTGTCTGTAAACCTCTTTAACCATTTATTAAGAATCCAGCGGCACCTTTTGCCGTATTTCAAGAAAAGCATTTTGTATTGGTCGACTATTTGACAGAATCAATGATGGGAATACCTTAATTTGTAAGGAGTTAATCGAAAAGTACTATGAAGCATTCAGGTCTGCTTATTCTCGGGTTGGTTTTTATTTTCAATGCAGGTTATACGGTACCAGAAGAGAGTGGAAGCCTCGTGATTGAGATAAATAACATCACTTCGCCAGAGGGGATCATATGGGTCGGGATTTACGATTCTGAGGAAAACTTCATGATCAAGGAAAACGCGATTGTGGAAGGATATAAGGTCGATGAGACCGGGCACAAGACCGTTCATGTCGATCAACTTACCTACGGTAAATATGCCATCGCATTATTTCATGATATTAATGGTAATGGAGAATTGGACCGAAATTGGCTCGGTATTCCATCCGAACCTTATGCTTTCTCCAGACGACCGAAATCAAAATGGCGCCTCCCAAGGTTTAGAGAAATCGTTTTTAGTTTTACTACTAATCGTCAGCACCTGAGCACGTCTCTTCGGAAGTGGTCTGATTAAATTATTTGATTACTCAAAAGTTAAGCATCTTGTCGTCACGACAACCTTTTTTCTATCCATACTGTTTTTATAAGGTATTATTCAGTAGTTTTTTCAAACACCAATAGAAGTTATACCCTATCCACCATGTCCGACGTACCCGGAAACGTAAATGTCTTAATTATTGAGGACGAAACGCCAGCGGTAAAAAGACTCGAACAACTAATCAATAAGCATCGTCCTGAAATTAATATAGTAGCCACACACGATAGTATCGAAAGATCCGTGAAATGGTTACAGGAGAACCCTAAACCATCCCTCATTTTTATGGACGTTCAGCTGGCTGACGGACTGAGCTTTGAAATTTTCAACGAACTGGATCTGGACATTCCTATCATCTTTACCACTGCCTATCAACAGTATGCTCTGAAAGCTTTTAAGGTGAATAGTATTGATTACCTTTTGAAGCCAATTGATGATGGTGAGTTGGTTGCAGCCCTAGATAAGTTTTATCACCTTAGAAGAAATGGGTTGGAAAGTGGTCTCGGCCAAATACAGCAATTGATTGTGGGGATGAATAGGTCTAACTTCAAGGAACGGTTCCTAGTTAAAACGGGACAACAATTATTGTACATATCTGCTGGCAGTATCCGATATTTTTATTCCGAAAATGGGTTGGTTAATTTGAGAACAGAGTCCAACAAGAAACATATAGTTGATTATACCTTGGAGCAATTGGAAGAGATGCTTTCACCTCGGTATTTCTTCCGGATCAATCGCAAATCTATTATTCATCTCGATTCCATCGGAAAAATCAAAACATATTTCAACAGCAGACTAAAGTTAGAGTTGATTCCAAACCCTGAATTTGAAGTCATTGTGAGTAGGGATCGCGTCAATAATTTTAAGTCCTGGCTAGACAATTGAAAAGTGGATTACTCTAACTTCAAGATTGCCCAAACTGGGTAGTGATCAGAGATATCCTTTTGCTCCTTTACACCTGCACTACAGACCTTGAAAATGGGACTTGAAAGAATGTAATCAATCCTCAACATCGGTACGTTACCAGCGTAGGTGATGCCAGGGCCCTTCCCAGCAGCCTTGAAAGTATCGGTTAGTTCTCTTGATATTTGCCCGTAGGCATAGGATTGTGGGACATCATTGAAATCACCACAAACAATCAATGGGTAGGGTGATCTTTGGATCAATTCGGCGATGAGTTCTGCTTGTTTTGCCCTTATTTTTACGCCGTCACGATAGTTCCGCATCATCCCTTTTACCCGAACCCAGGTTTCTCTTTCCTGCAAATTTCCCTTTTGTGCAATTTTGTTGGCAATTCCTGATACAGCGTTCGACTGTAAATGTACGTTCAGAACACGCACAAGTTGTCCATTCACTTCAATGTCAGCCAACAAATAGCCATTGCTCTTGTTTTCAAAGTATTTTTCTTGAGTATTGACAATCGGATAAGCAGAATAGATGGCGAGCTCTTTCTTTTGTGAGTTGGAAGTTGTATGGTACGGCAGCTTGTCTAGAGCTTTAAGATAAGGTTCGAAATAGTTTCTGCTGCGGTATCGACCAGGAAACTCTTGGAAACAAATCACATCGGCATCAAGATCGTTGATGAGATCATTCCAGGTTTCTGGCCTGGCTCGTTTGAAAGACTCTTTTATGCGGATGAAATAACTGTTAAAAGATACAATCTTTAAGGTATTCTCCTGGTTGGTAGCTCCCGGATTAAATAAGCCACCTATTCCAATAAATCCACTTAAATGGGTGTATCCCATCAAAATGCAGCCGATGGAGAATAGGAAATATTTATTCTTGAGCAGTGCCCATGTTATCACAAAAAGAAGGTTTGCAAATAGAAGAATTGGGTAAGATAGTCCGAGAAAGGCAAGCGGCCAAAATAGGTGGGGACTACAATAGGGGGATATATAACAAAGTATGGTCGTTAGAATCAGAATTAGATTGCACCATTTTAGTAGATAGAGAAACCTTGTGTACATCTATTGTTTACTGGCATTAAACAGAAATTCCTTTTCTTCATCACTCAAACTATCATATCCCGATTCTCTGATTTTATCCAATATCTGATCAACGCGTTCCTGGTGATCTTGATCTTTGACATGTCTGCCCTTACCCTGCCACATCTTAGAACCAGACTTTTGCTGATTCCGATTTTTGACGTGCATTTTGGATCGCGAGGAGAAAATAGAATTGAAGAAACTAAAAACCGCATCGGTGATACGATTAACAATAATGGAAAGATCATTTCCACTGTTGAGTTGGGTAACAAAAAGCCCTCCCATGAGCGCACCACCAAGATGTGCAAAATGCCCACCGGTGTTGGCATCATTGGCAATGCCGATCAAATCTAGAAAAACTAAGACTCCAACAATGTATTTCAATTTGACGCTACCTAGGAATAGCAATCTCATAATATAATTAGGCGATAAGACACCAGCTGCTACTACCATAGCCATTACGGCTCCGGAAGCCCCGAGAGCAAACACTTCCTGGCCGCCACCAAGAGAAGTAACATTGTAAACCAGGAAGAACGCAAGAGCTCCCGCCAAACCACCTAGGAGATAAATCGGTAAAACTCTTTGATTTCCAATAAAATCACCAACAATTCTGCCAAACCAATAAAGGAGTAACATATTCCATAGTATGTGCCAGAAACCTTCATGTAGAAACATATGAGTAAATAAAACCCAAGGATGGGTCAAAATATGTTTCCAGTCAGACGACATCATCAAACCTTGAGAAATGACCTTGTAAATCTCGGTATCCTGCCAGCCACTTCCGACTCGAAAAAATACCCAAAGGAGATTGATGCCAATGAAGAAAGCGACATTGACTATTATGATACGGGTGATCATATTACCGTAAGTAAACTCCCGTTTGACGTCTTCGAAAATTGATTTAAACATTCTTCTATGAGTTATTTAGCCAACTGGTCGCATTGCACAGCTATTAAACAAAAAAATTACAACCTGGTTCCAAATTTCCGCCAGTATAGAATTAGTAGAAACCCGGATAGTGCTCCCCCTAAGTGAGCAAAATGCGCTACTCCTCCCAAAGAAGCCCTGTAGGTATTACCAATTCCCATAAAAAGTTCAATGCCCGCATATATCAGTACAAAATACTTAGCTTTCATCGAAATAGGAGGAAATATTAAGGATATGACGTTATTGGGAAACAACATCGCATAAGCCACTAACAAACCAAATATGGCCCCTGAAGCTCCCACCATTGGAATATTGACGATTTGAGGACTGGCCCCCATATATTGCAATTCAAAAGTTTTGACCAATAGATACAGGATCATAGCTCCAAAACCCGTGAAAAGATAGTAAAATAAGAATCTGCGTGGGCCCCATACTGCCTCAGGTGGAGGGCCAAAGAAAAAAAGCCCGATCATATTGAAAAAAAGATGCATTTCATTGCCATGCATGAACATGTGCGTGACGATTTGATAGGGGCGAAAATAGTCTGAAGTGGGATAAAATAATCCTAGATAGGCACTACTCACACCTAGTAACATCGTACCAAAAAACACAAGAACGTTGATGATCAGTAAGTGCTTAACTACATCTGTAATCCTATACATAAAATCAAAATTAATAGGAGCAAACAATATTTTTTACCCCAAAGCAGTGCATTTGTTTTACAACCAATCGATTTTTTTGAAAATATCAACCAAGAATAAATCTAGTCGTAATTCAGTAACAATTTCAGCTGTCAAATCGTTTGGCTAATTCATCTAGACCGTAAGTTATGAAGCAATTTTTACCCGATGGACTTTTAAACGGAAGTTCACAGGCAAATAGCTGATCAATCAGCGATTTCATTTCTTCGATCGTCAAAGTTTGCCCCCTCTTAATAGCGGCACTTTTGGCCATGGCAGTAGAGATATTTTCTTTGGCATCCAAACGAAGTTCCAAGTTTTGTTTGTACTGTTCAAGTAGTGCCTCAATTAGCTGCGTTTCATCTACCTTGTCCACTAGAATTGAAGGAAGGCCATTCACAACAAAGGTATTCTTGCCAAATTCTTGAAGGTCGAATCCAAGTAAATTGATTTCGGGTAAAATGCTCTTTAATAATTCAAAATCACCAACCGAAAGGATAATTGTTTTTGGAAATAATTGCTGTTGTGTAGAAGGTTCTTGCTGATTCAAAATCTTCAAAAATTGCTCATAGAGGATCCTTTCGTGCGCGTTTTGCTGATCGATTAGAATAAACCCGGATTTTATTTGACTGACGATATAAGTACTGTGAATTTGGAAGGGAGCACTCTGCACATAATGGACATTAGACTTTTCTTCATTGGTTCTTGGAGAAGTCCATTCACTTTCAATAGTGATTGCCGGAAGGTCAATCGACTCAGAGGGGAATAGGGATGTGGTTGCTGTTTCTTCTTCGTCAACTTGCTTTAGGCCCTCATAAAGTTTCTCCCAATTCGCCAGGTTGGAGTCATGACGACTTCGATCCGATTTCGATTCCAAAGAGATTTTATCGGCTAGAGTTGAAGATGTAAAATTCGTACTCCGGTCAATATTCCCCGGGTATTGTCTGGGAGATCCAGCGGTGAAACTGGTCTCCTGGTCAAAGTCCAAAGAAGGGGTAATACTGTGTTGACCAAGAGCGTGCCGGATTGCAACCCTTAGATAGTTGTGAACCAACTTATCATCTTCAAATTTGATTTCCTGCTTTGTTGGATGTACGTTAATATCAATCCTTGAAGGGTCGATTTCGATGAAAATCACATAAAGTGGATGAGTGTCCTTGGGCAATAGGTTCTCGAATGCGGAAGTTACCGCCTGGTGCAAAAAACTGCTTTTGATAAAACGGTTGTTGACGAAGAACCACTGATCTCCACGGGTTTTTTTTGCAAACTCTGGCTTACCAACAAACCCTTTGAGCTTGACAACATCAGTGTCCTCTTGAACAGGTACCAATTTCTTATTGGAATTGGTGCCAAGTACTGCTGCTACTCGTTGGCGGAAATTTCCCGGCGGAAGATGAAATAGTTCATTGTCGTTGTGGTGAAAAGAAAAGAAAACGTCAGGATGAGCCATGGCGACACGCTGGAATTCATCGGTAATGTGCTTCACCTCGACATTATCCGATTTCAAGAAGTTTCGTCTCGCTGGAATGTTGAAAAATAAGTTTTTAACCGAAATACTGGTACCGGAGGTGCCTTCGCAAGGTTCTTGACTTTTTATCTCGGATCCAGCTATCATTATCCTTGTTCCCAGCTCATCAATTTGACGCTTTGTTTTTAGCTCCACCTGAGCTACACTGGCGATAGATGCCAACGCCTCCCCGCGAAAACCCATGGTACGAATGGAAAAGAGATCTTTGGCCGATCTGATTTTGGAAGTGGCATGGCGCTCAAAAGACAACCTGGCGTCGGTAACGGACATGCCACATCCATTGTCCACCACTTGGATCAGCGTTTTCCCTGCATCTTTGATCATCAACTTTACACTGGTGCTTCCCGCATCGATGGCATTTTCCATTAACTCTTTTACCACTGAAGCCGGTCTTTGAATGACTTCTCCAGCGGCAATTTGATTGGCTATCGAATCCGGTAAAAGCTGAATTACATCAGCCATTCTCTTTAGTTTTAGATTTGGCCGTTAGTCCCTAGGGCCGCAGCGATTTGAGGTAAATATTTCGTAATAAATAAATAAGACAATAACAATAAAACAGCCACTACTCCCAAAAGGATCATATTAGAACGAAAGACATGTGTTCTTCTCGATTGGTAATTGCTCGCGTAACCTTTTCGAAAACCTCCAGCGATACGGGATTTAGCGGCATCTACCCCTCCTTTCTTAGCTAATTCAATTTGCTCCAACCTTTTTTGCAATTCCTCCTTTTGAGGGTCCCAGAAACGAGGTTTGTAGTCATATTTCTGATTCTTGGGAACTCTAAAAAATTTCAGCAATGCCATTGAAATACATTTTAAAACAATAAAATTCAAAATACAAAAATCCAAAGTCCCTGTAAAGCTCCAAAGTTAATTTCTTTGAAGTTATTGGTTTTTGAAGAATTAACAGTTTCAAATGTCAACGAAATGGCCATTGCCTTCAGTATACCGTTGAGGCACTGTCCTGGTTTAGACAAACTAAATGTTTTTTGGTGAAAAGAAAGAAAAGGATAATTAGTTTTAGAAATGGAATAGAGTTGCAGATCTTTTTGTTAAGCAGGTGATCAAAATATGAGTTTTACCATAAAAATTAATGTCCGATGAAGAAGCTTTCAGTAAGTTATCTATTTACCTTTTCATTGCTGTGGTTCGTGGTTTCGTGTAGTGAAGATAGCCCGGCATTGGGGACTGGAGGGGGAGTTACAACACCAACTAATACAAACGAATGGTTAATTCCCACCAGTGAAATATTAGATGGTGGTCCCGGAAAGGATGGGATTCCTTCAATTGATAATCCAATATTTGAACCGGTGGGTACAGCAACTGTATTGCAAGATGATGAACTAATAGTAGGTATTAAAGAAGGTAATGTTGCACGTGCTTATCCTCATTCGATTCTCGACTGGCATGAAATTGTCAACGATGATGTTAATAGCCTCAAAGTAGCATTGACCTATTGTCCATTGACTGGGACCGCTGTTGGGTGGAATCGGGTCATTGACGGAAATTTGACCACTTTTGGTGTTTCTGGGCTTCTGCATCAAACAAATCTGATGCCCTATGATCGCGCCACTAACAGTACCTGGTCACAGATGAGATTGGATTGTGTTAATGGCTCGTTGATCCGGGAGGAAGCTCAAATAGAGCAGGTTATAGAAACAACCTGGAAAACCTGGAAGACGATGTTTCCAAACTCAGAAGTTCTGACCAGAAACACTGGATTTAATCGTGATTATGATCGGTATCCTTATGGCAGTTACAAAACTTCGAACGACTTGTTTTTCCCCATCAATAATGATAATGATGAATTGCATCGGAAAGAACGAGTATTGGGGGTGATCGTCAATGGCATCTCTAAGGCTTATCCAATAGATGATTTTGCTGGTATAGAAACTAAGGTTTTGATTGACAATGTAGGGGGGAAAGAAGTATTGGTTTTTGGTAACAAGGATATGAACTTTGTTGCCGCTTTTGAAAATAGAGTTAATTCCGAAGACCTGGAGCTGGAATTTTCGCCCATTACCAACATCAATGGCGAAGCCATATTGACCGATAATGAAGGCAATGAGTGGAATTTATTTGGCGAGGCGATCAATGGGCCCAGGAGAGGGCAAAAATTAGATCGGGTTGTCTCTTTCATTGGTTTTTGGTTCGCCTGGGCGACCTTCTATCCCAATGTAGAACTATATTCGCGTTAAATCATTAGCCTGACATTTGCGTGAATAGACAGAAAGTAGACTTCAAAGGAGTTGATGAAAAGCAATTAAAACTGTAAGAATATTGTTAATTATGATAGGTGAAAATCTTTGTCTTTATTGGGAAGTTATTTGAATAGCTTTCGAGCATTGGCTTACAATTTTCCTTTATGACAAACACACTATCTACTTTGGGACTGTGCCTCCTAGTGCATGTTACTTTAGTTGCACAGTCAGAACTACAGCTAAATCTGATTTCCAGCTATCGTACCAATATATTTAATGGAAACGCTGCGACTAAGGCGGCGTATGACTCTGCTTCCCGCAGGTTATTTTTTGCCAATCGCAATGAGAGAAAACTAGAGGCACTTGATATTTCAGATCCTTCTGAACCGGTCAAAGTTCTGGAGGTCGATTTGACCTCTTTTGAAGGAGATCCCACTGACATCGCAGTTTCGGAAAATATTTTAGCCGTAGCCATCTCCAAATATGATTCACTAGTTCGTGGGAAAGTCATTTTATTAGACATTGATGGTAATATTACCAATGAAATCTTGGTTGGCTTTCATCCTCAAAGTATTGCATTTAGTGTAAATGCAGACCAGCTTCTGGTTGCCAATAAAGGCATCAATTTAGATACTTCCATAATAAACCCAGATGGTTCTGTCAGTATAATCGATTTATCTGAGGGGAGGGATAGTATTGAAGTGGTGGAGGTAGCTTTTGGAAATTGGGATCAAGAACGGTCATCATTAGTTTCTGATGGGGTTCGCTTTCTAGAAGATCCGAAAATTTCAGTCACCCAACAATTGGAACCGAATTCCGTGACCCTAGCAACAATAAATACACAAGCATTTGTCTCATTACAGAGAAATAATGCTTTCGCGACCATTGATCTTGATGAGGGGCGGGTGATTGACATCCAATCTTTTGGTGTAAAGGATTTTACTTCTGGTGCCGTTTCTTTGACAACTAAAAATTTGAATGACGCAATTGGAGGATGGCCAACATTGGGGCAACCGATCTATGGTACTAACCAGGCGGTCATCGGTTTAGGTGGCTTTGCCGGTTTATATTTCGACGCTAGCGAGTCTACCAACGAATCCTACATTTTCTATGCAATTGCCGATAGAGGCCCGAGGTTAAACGCAATTGACAAAGATTCTGTAGACCAAGAAGGTGCACCAGTTGATATTCGGCCTTTTCAACTGCCTGATTTTACGCCATACTTTATTCGATTCTCTTTAAACCCTAGTACGAACGAAATAGACCTGGACGAGCCAGTAAAGCTACGACGCCCTATTTTGGACGTCCAAGGGTTTCCAAAGGATACGGTATTTATAAGCGGAAAGGGGAATATCATCGGCTATGACGAAATTCCTGTCACTATCGCAGAAGATGATACACCCTATTTTATCCGTGATTTTTCATTTTCAGGGACTTCATACACAGAATTGCCTTATGATCCATTTGGTGCTGATTTCGGTGGTATCACGAAGGATGCGGAAGGGCACTTTTGGATGTGCGACAAATATCGACCCTCACTTTATAAGTTTGATTCAACCGGGCTGATGATAGAGCGTTATGTCCCGATAGGAGCCTCGCAATTAGGCGTCATTGCTTTATATCCTGGCGTCTATGGTAAAGAGGTGTTGCCACAGCCTTACAACAATCGACAACAAGGCGGGGGATTTGATGCGCTTGCTTACGATTCTACTTCCAATTTGCTATATGTTTTTCTGCAACGGCCGCTTAAAAATCCTGAAAGCCTGCCGGATGAATTTGCGAGACTCGTTCGAATATTGGCAATCGAGCCCGAAACCGGTCGCCCCGTAGAAGAATATATCTATCCGTTGGCGCAGATCAGGGAATCCGAAATTGAAGTAGGGCAAATATTTCGAATTGGGGATGCGACAGCATTGGGGAATGGCAAATTCTTAGTAGTCGAATACGATAACAGTTTTACTTCAGATGGAAGAAAGCCCATATTCGAAATTGATTTGACTGGTGCAACCAATACCATAGATCTGCCTATATCTTTGAAAACCAGGAGTGATGGTCCTGACGACCCTACGCTTGAAATGTTAACCTTAGAGACTTTGAAAACGATGGAGATCCGACCAGTTGCTAAAAGGAAAATCCTCAACTTACCAGCGCTGGGTTACTTACCCAATGATAAGCCAACGGGATTGGCGGCCTTACCGCAGGGAGAATTGGCTATTCTCAATAATAATGACTTTGGTACAGCCAGCAATGGTATTAGTGATGAAAACCTTTTGGGAATCGTGCATTTTGGAAAGAACTTCGCTTTAGATGCCAGTGATCAAGATGGCCAAATCAACATCATTAATCATCCGGTTTATGGTCTTTATCAACCCAGTGTCATAAAAGCATTTGATCACGACGGGAAACAATTCATCGCTACGGCCAACGAAGGCTCGGCAGACAATCACGCAGTTGTTAGGGTTCAGGATACTCCTTTGGACAATCACGCTTTTTTGGATACGGCAACCTTAAATCAACCAGAGGTACTGGGCAGACTTAAGGTTTCCCGCGTTGAAGGAGACTTGGATAAGGACGGCGATTTAGATCAGTTGATTACATTTGGCGGGCGTTCATTTTCGATATTCGACCCAAATGGAAACCTGGTATTTGATAGCGGTGATGACTTCGAACAGATTACGGCGGCGACCTTTCCTGCAGCGTTTAACAGCGATTATGATGATAATAATACATTTGACAGTCGCAGCGATGACCGCGGACCAGAACCTAATTCTATTGATATTGCAATGATCGCAGGTCGGAGGTATTCTTTTATTGGATTGGGTAGGATTGGCGGAGTGATGGTATATGATATAACAAACCCCAGATCACCGGAATTCATCAAATATGTTAACAACAGGAATTTTCTTGCGGAGATTGATGCTGCAGATGCAGGTGATTTGGGGTTGAGCGATTTGCATCTTATCGGGGAAGAGGAGAGCCCTACCGGGATGCCGATCCTGATAACGATAAATAAGATCAGTGGAACAATCAGTTTTTTCTCAACCGAAGTAGTGACGAGTCAGAAAAATACTCAATTCGATCAACCTGTCAAATGGCAGATCTTTCCCAACCCTGTTCAACAAACCATTCGAAGCAACCTATTGTCAACATACACTATTCTGGACCTGCTGGGACGACCGTTATTGGAACTGGAAAGAACCAATAGAATTAACGTAGCATCTTTACCGCGCGGTACTTATATTCTCAAAGAACAAGAAAGTGGACTTAGTAAGCTATTTGTAAAAGTCGAATGATAGAAAACCATTGACGGTTAACTGCTGTTAGCATTCTGAATCTTATTGATGAGCAGTGCCCCTTTCATTAAAAAGTCATCATGGTGTTCAGTATACTCATTGTAAATCATCATTAGTCTCGCGGCATCAAAACAGGCCGATCTCGGCGTGATTTGCTTAGCTGCTATTGGATGCAACCAGTATTCCAGGTTGTTTGACCTGAGATAAGAGCGATCGTAATCGAAATTAATTACAACAGATAACTTGTTCAATGAAAATAAATAATCCGTTTCTTTATTGAGATCTTTTTGAATATCGATGATATTGGTACGCGAAAAATCTCCACCGGATCGTTCGCAGAGGAATACGTCCCGACGCCCGTCAAAAGTAACCATATCTCTAAATCGATATTTTCTGGTATTCTTCGTCAAGAACTTCTTGATGGCAAATCTGGTCGGACTCAATTCCTGAAAAGCCCTTTTTATATCTCTTTCTTCGAGTCTAAACTCTTCATCAAAGGGACGCCTGCGACGCGTCCGAAGATTGACAACTTCTTTTAAACGTCCAATTGTATGTCCCAATCCATTAACCTTCGAGTGTACGCTCACAATATCGATATTAGATTCATTGATCCAACTTTCGAGGAAGATTCTTTTGGTATCGCGTTCGAAAACGAGGAAGGCGATTTCACTAATTGCATAGAAATTGGGGTATCCTCCATAAATGTTGCCGTACTTCAATTCCAAGAATGCGATGTTATTGTTCACGGTACGTGGATATTAGTTTTGTCTTAGTTTAGAAATCATATCTGTTTCAAAAAAACTTCTATTTCCTACTGTTGGTGAACTTCCATTGAAGTTAACCATTAATCAATAAATTGTCAATGCTCGTTAAGGTTCATAGAAACAGGAATTTTCCATTCTCATAAATCTTTTCGCCGTCTGCCCAGATTGTCCCTCCATGCTGCATTTCCGTGATCATATCCCAGTGTATGGAAGAGTGGTTTTTTCCACCTGCCTGCAAATAGGACTGGCCGATAGCCATATGAACGGTCCCCCCTATTTTCTCGTCAAAAAGGATGTTGTTGGTCTGTCGAGTAATATTGTAATTAGTTCCAATAGCAGCTTCGCCAAACGTACGCGCTCCTTTTATATTGAATACGGCGTCCAATACCTCTTTTCCTCTTGTTGCCTCCCACTTGACGATTTGTCCTTCTTCCACCCAAAGTACAACATCCTCTACGGTCCTTCCTCCATACAGAGCAGGAAGAGAAAAATGGATTTTGCCATTTACGGAATCCTCAACAGGAGAGGTATAAACTTCTCCCGAAGGCATGTTTGTTTGGCCATCGGAATTTATCCATGTTCGTCCTTTGGTTGAAAAGGTGATATTGGTCTGGTCCCGCTTAAAGGTGAAGGTAGATCTCCGATCTAGAAAATCAACGATCTGTTGTTGTTCTTTTCTCACTTCTAACCAACTTTCAATGGGATTTTTATCATACAATTTGCAAGCTCTGAACACAAATTTTTCGTAGTCTTCTAAGGACATACCCGCTTCCTGCGCATTTGCTAATGTCGGAAATTGGCAAAGGTTGCGCTTGAGTGACCGACTAGCGGTTCGTTCGGAATAGACCTTATTGATTTCCTTGAAGGCCTCTTGTCGAGTTTTTACTTTTTGAGCATCTAGGTTGTTTTCTTCTCTTAAATTGAAGGGGGCACGAATATAAATGTAGGCGTCGAAATTGTGGATGGCTTCCCGGTGGAGTGGAGAAATATACTTCAATTGAAGATCCCTCCCTTTTTCAAGTAAGATTTTCTGCTGTTCCCGAAAATTAAAAATGATTTCAACAATGCCTCCTACTTCCGTCGCTGCTCTAAATACTTCTCGAACCAAGGGTTCTGCAACTGTAGTAGCTCTTACGAGCAATTTTTGCCCTTCTTGTAATTCTACACAGTAGTTGACTAATAAGTCGGCATATTTTTCTAAAATGCTTTGCATATATTCTACCAATATAGTTTAGTTTGATAGGGGTACCTCACCATATATTGGTCTTTGACCAACCGGAGGATCTCCTCTCTCAAATTGGGAATTCCTTCCTTTGAAAGTGCGGAAATGAAAACATTTTCATGTTGAAATTGATATTGTAGATTCCCCCGGATCCCTTCTTCGATTTCTTGTTTTGCCTCAGCATCTACATATAAATCATAATTTTTTTTCCGGAAGAGATCGATCTTATTAAAGACAAGCAAAGTTGGCTTGTCAAAAGCTTCAAGATCTCTCAAAGTTTTATTAACCGTATGAATGTGTTCTTCATGTCGGCTGTGGGCAATGTCGACGACATGTAATAGAATATCACTTTCTCTAACTTCGTCTAAGGTAGATTTGAAGCTTTCAATCAGGTGATGTGGTAATTTACGGATGAAACCAACTGTATCGGACAGAAGAAATGGGACATTCTCCAGTACGACCTTCCGCACTGTGGTATCTAGTGTGGCAAACAGTTTATTTTCGGCGAATACTTCCGATTTACTGAGTAAATTCATTAATGTTGATTTGCCCACATTGGTATATCCAACCAGGGCAACCCGAATTAGCTGACCGCGATTTTTACGTCTAGTCTGATTTTGGCGATCAATTCTCTCTAGTTTATTTTTTAGAAGGGATATTTTATCTCGTATGATACGCCGGTCAGTTTCGATTTCTTGTTCTCCGGGACCGCGCATGCCAATCCCCCCACGTTGCCTTTCAAGGTGGGTCCACAGACCACGAAGTCTGGGCAGGAGATATTGCATTTGTGCTAATTCTACCTGGGTTTTTGCCTGTGCTGTTTGAGCCCGGTTGGCAAAAATGTCGAGGATCAACGAGCTTCGGTCAATAATTTTTACTTTCAATTTTTCTTCTAAAATGCTTACCTGCTTACCGGTAAGATCATCATCAAAAATGACCATGCTAATTGCATCGTTCTCCTCTACAAATTCTCTGATCTCCTCTAATTTCCCTTTACCTATGAAAGTTCTGGGGTCAGGCCTAGAAAGTTTCTGTATGTATCTCTTTAGGCACTGGGCACCAGCAGTAGCTGCCAAAAATTCGAGCTCATCCAAGTATTCTTGAACCAACTCTTCGGTTTGGTTCACTTGAACAATTCCGACCAAGACAGCATATTCGATTTCTTTGTTTAATCCTTTTTTTTGCTGCGCCTCACCTAAATTCCAATCATTACCCATAATTCGTTCTTTTCTAATAAGAAATCAAGATTTCCGGACTAGCCAAGATATGGGATTTAACCTCTTTTTTTCTTGCCATACTTCGAAGTGCAATTCCGGTTTTTTCTTATTTAATCTACCAATGATTTGCTGGTTCCCAACATTGTCTCCTCTTTCAATAAAGACTTCTTCAAGATTAGAGTATACGGTGTAAAAAATGCCATGTTTGACAATAACGGTATTTTTGAAACCTGGAATGAATTGGATGCCCACAACAGTTCCATTAAATACTGCTGACACTTCCGTCGAAGAGCTATTCCCCCTCAAGTCAATCCCATTATTTGTCACTTGAATGGTTTTTACACTAGCGTGCACTTGCTTGCCAAATTGTTTTGTAATGACTGCTTTTTCCAATGGCCAAGGGAGCTGACCCCGATTGGCGAAAAACCTCCTGCTCTCACTATCCAGTGCTGTATTGCCAAGAGCAGGGACCGTCCGCTTGACATCAGGTGTTCCAGCTGCAGCAATGGCACGCTCGATAATGGATCGAATGGCAATGCTTAATTTTTCTTCATCTGCCTTTTGTCTGTTTAAGGCCTGAATCAGTTTCTTCTCGCTGACAGAAAGTGAATTCAGCAGGCTACTCTTTCTATTTAATTCTGAATAGAGTAACCTGTTTTGTTCCTCAACAGTTTCCAACAAGTAGATTTTTTCTGTTTTTTCTCTTTCTAGCTCTTGCTTCCTAATTTCGAGTTCGGAGCTGGTCTCAAGCAGTAACCTCATATGTCGTTTTCGATAAGATTCCATTTGTTTGATATACCGCCATCTTTTAAAGGAGTCGTTGATGCTTTTAGCCGAAAGGAGGAACAGGAACCAGTTTTTATTGACTTTCAGCCGATAGGCATTCTTAAGGAGTTGACCGTATTCGGTCTCCAATTCTGTCAAATTGATCTCAATTGTATCTAGACGCAGGTTAATTTGATTAATCCGTTGATCGGATAACTCTACTTGTTGAGTAATGGTGGCAATTAAGGTTTGTCGGTTTTCTACTTGATTTCGAAGGGAAGAGAAAGCGTTAAATGTATTCTTTTTGTTTTTCTGAGTTTGATTGAGCTTGGTGGTTGTTTTTTCTATTTCTCGTATAAGTTCAGCACGCTGCCTTTCTAACTCAACCCGAGATTGAGCGAAAGAATTGATTGGATCACTGAAAAACAATAGCAGAAGTATTGCCAAAAAGTTCCAATAACCGTTAGAATTCCATTGGTGTGTATTTTTCCGGAATATCAAACTTTATGTTCTTAGGGATGCTGAAATCAACTTTTGAAAAATTAAGGTAGCAGCTAATTTGCCCAAGTGTTTTGCTGAGTATTTCGATACGGCGAAGATACGAAAAAATCTGCTGATCACTTAGTTCGGCATAGTTCTCAAGGCTAATATTGAGTAACTTATCATCTGATCGCATTTTCAAGTGCTCTAACAATAGCTCCTCTTTATCGACCCCAATGGAAGTGGATGCTTGTCCGTCTTCACTGCTTAATAAGTAGCTGTTTTCCTGGATATTTAATGTCCGCAATGTGCTGCTTTCAAAAGGAATACCTCCCCTCACTAGGGATTCTAGATTTTCAAAACTGGCCGGGATATTGTATTGTTTCTCTACATAAGACATTGGTATAATGGCATATTGTTTTTCAATCCGGTTAATTACCAGGATAGAATCCGGAACGATTTTGATGCGAGCAGCTTCAACACCGTACTTCTTGATGCTCATCCAAATGACACTGTCCGTTTTCATTCTCAAGGTTAGAGACGCATTGAGTGTTTGCACGTCATCTTCATAATGCAGTTTTGCCTTCGCCGTGAACCACTCTGATTGAACTTCCTTGTCAGATAGATAGGTCAACAGGGATTGGGCCGTCGGTTGCTTCTTTAATTTCTCAGCAGTCACTAATTTTTTGCTGCCAGAACAATTCAGGACAATAGAAGCTACCACTAAAACCAATAGGAGATTATATTTATTCATACAGCTTGCGGTCAGCAATTTTCCTTTTCAAATTTGTTGCATCACTTCCGCCGGCATCTAATGCTTTTTTCCAGAAGGAAATAGCGGAATCCACCTCCCTAAGCTGGAACAGTACGTCACCATATCCTTCAAGGATAAAAGAATTGTCGCTTCCACCATTGTTCATTGCTCTTTCGAAGGTCTTTTTTGCTTCAGAGAATTCTTTTTTCTTATATTGGATGTATCCCAAAGAAGCTTGGTAAGAGGCATTTCCGGAAGTAATTTGGATGGCTTTCGACGCCATTTTTTCTGCCTTGTTGAGATCCCCGTTACTTTGAGCAATCAATCTACTGTAATTGCTCAGGATTTCGGGGTTTTCCGGCATTATTTTGAGTCCCTTCTCAAAGGCTGCCATAGCTTTTTCTATATTTTTACTTTTCCGAAAAGCATTCCCAAGCAAATTCTGGATATTAGACTTTAATCGCGTATCGTCTCTAGTCATTAGATCGGCTTCTTCCAAGACACTAATGGCTTCTTCCATATCCCCCAATTGAATATTGCTTAGACCGTTAAAATAATAAGTCATCACTTTGTTCGGGAAAAAATCAATAGCTGCTTCTGATGTTTTGGATAGCGCAGCATAATCTTTCCGTTCGAATTGAATGAACATCAGTTGTTCCCAAACGGAGAAAACCGTATCATCCAATTCTAGTGTTTTTTCAAACTTCACTTGAGCTTCATCGAGTCGGTTCATGGAGAATAAAAGATCACCCGCTGCAGAGAAGGCCTTTGCTTCATCCGGGTGAACACGCTCTAAAATATCGGTAAGTGTGAGCAAAGACGAAGATAATTCCTGATCCTTGTTATCAACTGCCTGCTGAATGAGCGGGATGATTTTTCCAATTTTTAAGTCTATGTTAACGGTTGGTTGCTCGAAAATAGGCTTCAGGGAATTAATATATTTGAGTTCTTGATTGTCTACCAATTTACTTCCGGCAAGAGCTATCTTTGCCTTGCTATCGTAAGGGTTGACAACCAGTATTTGGCGATACTGTTTAGCAGCATTGTCGTGATCAAAAATGCTTTCATAGAAACTAGCAAGGAGGTGGCGGTAATCGGTATTCTGTGGATTGGCTTCCACTAACCTTTCTAATTCTCTGCCTGCTTTTTTTGTCTTTCCACGGCCCATGTAAAGTGTATGTCTTCTTCTAGCAATTTCTTCATTGAAACCGATTTGCATCTCCAACTGGTCATACACTTTAATGGCCTTGTCTATTTCTTTTGATTTTACAAGGAGAAAAGCCCACATATAATAGTATTCTCTTTCCTTTGGAGCAATATTTACCAGGTTTTCGTAAACAGATGCTGCTTCGAGGAGATTACCATTGTCTTGATGTAACTGCCCTAACAACCGTTTGTACCACACATTGGAAGGGTCCAATTCGATAGCCTGTTGTATATTACTGATTGCTTTTGCGTCATCTTCCTTCAATTGATAAATCTTGGATAGCTCAAAAAATGCCGCGGGATTTTCTTTGCTAAATTTCCCGATTTCTTCTAAGATGGAAATTGCCTTATCGTAATTACCAAGTAATCTTTCCTTATGCGCGTCAATGAACAATTTTTGGACATTGATCTCTTCCTCCGAAATTCTGTCTTGCGCTAAGGCAATGCCTGACCAACCGATTAAAAAAGAAAACAACATCAGGAAATCAAGTCGCATACTAAAGTTCAATTTGATTAATGAAAGGGAACTCCCATAAAAGTACAGACCATTATTCAATCCCTCCAATTTCAGCTAAGGTTTTGTACAATGAAGAACTCTAAAGCGTATAACAGTATTATTTATGACCTTGTTGCCTTGATTTGGGCCAAAATTGTGGAGAATGAGAAAACGGCGGGAGAATTAATTTGCTGATCAGGTAACTTGAGTGATTTTCAGCATATTGGTACGATGTCTTTTTTCAAGAGGCATGCTACCGGTATTAACAACGACATCACCTTCATTAATCTTACCGGCTTTCTTAAGAATCTGTATTACGTCGTCAATAGTTTCATCCGTAGTCGTGAAACGGTCATAGTAATAACAACGAACCCCCCAAACTAAATTGAGGGTTGCCAACATATGCATTTTATCAGAAAAGATGTAAATCTCATTCTTCGGGCGGAAACTCGAAAGCTTGAAGGCAGTATAGCCAGAGCTTGTCATGCCAACAATGCCTTTCGCCTTGATTTTTTCGGCAGCCTGGGCAGCATTGAAGCAAACAATATCGGAGATGAATGTCCTTGATTTTGGGGATGGGAATGGAGATTGGGCAACATTAAGCGTATGTTTTTCCGCTTCATCAATGATCTTGTTCATTGCCTGCACGACCTTGATAGGATGTTTACCCACCGAAGTTTCTCCGCTAAGCATGACCGCATCGGCTCCATCCCAAACCGCATTTGCTACATCTGTGATCTCTGCTCTGGTAGGAGAAGGGTTGTTGACCATACTTTCCATCATCTGGGTGGCGACGATCACGGGCCGAGCTCTTTGAATAGCTTTGGAAATGATCGACTTCTGAATACCAGGGAGTCTTTCCATCGGAACTTCTATACCAAGATCGCCCCTTGCTACCATGACTGCATTGGTATGCTTAATGATATTGTCAATGTTCTCAACAGCTTCGGGTTTTTCGATTTTTGCAACGATCTTGGCAGGATGCCCAACTTTATCCAGTTGTTTACGAAGATCCTTTAACTCATGATGGGTCCGTACAAAGGAAAGTGCAATCCAATTGACGGGTTGTGTCAAAATGAATTGCAGGTCTCTTTCGTCTTTAGAGGTAATAGATGGAAGCGAGATTTTGGTATTGGGGAGATTTACACCCTTGCGCGAAGAAAGGATTCCACCAAATATAACCTTTAGTTTGACTTGGTCTTTCTTGTTTGTTTCAACCACTTCCAGTACTAACTTGCCATCATCCACCAAGACTCTTTCTCCTTTTTTAACGTCTGCAGCAAAGCTATCATAACTCATGTAGATCTTTTCCTTGGTACCAACACATTGCTCGTTTACAAAAGTGAGAATTTCTCCTTCTTTAATATCAATCCCATTATTTTCAATTTCCCCTACTCGCAGCTTAGGGCCTTGTAGATCAGCCAGAATGCTAACATGTGTTCCATACTTATTATTGATATAAGAAATGTGGTTGATCACTTCAAGATGGTCGTCGTGGGTCCCATGAGAAAAGTTGAGCCTGAAAACATCTACTCCTGCCTGCACCAATTTAAGAAGTGTTTCATAGCTTCTTGACGCAGGCCCCACTGTAGCAACGATTTTCGTATTCTGATGGTCGACAATTTTCATTGTAGTTATATTAATTAACTAAGTGTACTATCAACAATAATGTATAAACTGTAAATGTACACTAAACTGTACGATTTGACAAGTTGGTGTCCATTCTATTGTAGTCTATACTTGAGAAATAAGAATAAGTTTACATATTGGGGTGAAAAGCGCGGTTTTGTACAAATTTTGGTAAAAATCGAATATCAGATGTAAGGGGTCAAAACCTTCTAAATAAGGGCGAAAGGACCTATCGTAGAATAAAAATAAATTAAAAACCTTGGTAATGAGGGTTCTTCTGTTTTATTTTGCAGGGTCATTTATAAACCTAATTAATGCTAATTTATTATGGCTGGTAACGAAATTGCCGAGAAAGTAAAGCAAATCATCGTAGACAAACTTGGCGTTGATGAATCCGAAGTAACCAACGAAGCTAGTTTCACAAATGACCTGGGAGCTGACTCCCTCGATACTGTGGAGCTGATCATGGAATTTGAAAAGGAATTTGATATCTCAATTCCTGATGAAGAAGCTGAGAATATTGCAACCGTGGGAAATGCAATTGAATTTCTTGTTTCTCAGACGCAAGAAGGGTAAGCAGTAAAGACTAATCTAACTTTAATAGGGAGTTGTCTTCAATTTTATACCACCAGGCAACGATTTTGTACATCTGGCAACTCCTAAGCTTTTATCTTGATGTAGCCCACACTTGTCACAAGTAACGCAGTCTTGCGCTTACCACGGTCCTGCTAAATAAATGTATATGAGAAGAGTTGTAGTAACTGGATTGGGAGCAGTTACCCCTATTGGAAATGATATCTCGTCATACTTGGAAGGTCTTCGCGCTGGAAAGAGTGGAGCAGCTCCGATTCAAAGATTTGATGCAGCGAAATTTAAAACCACATTCGCTTGCGAGGTAAAGGATTTGAATCCTGCTGAATTATTGGATCGTAAGACAGTTAGAAAATTAGACAATTTTTCGGTTTTTGGGGTAATTGCTGCTGATCAGGCGATTGCCGACGCAGGATTGGAGACGCAACAATTAAACTTAGATCGCGTAGGTGTTATTTGGGGCTCTGGTATCGGTGGCCTCCGGTCTCTTGAAAAAGAGATAGAAGATTTTTCCGCTGGAAGTGGTGTCCCGAGGTACAATCCCTTTATGATACCCAAGATGATTGCGGATATCGCGGCCGGCCATATTTCTATCAAATATGGCTTCAGGGGGGTCAATTACGCTACGGTATCGGCTTGTGCTTCTGCGTCTCATGCCATGGCCAATGCCTTTGACTGTATCCGACTCGGACGTAATGATATCATGATAACCGGTGGTTCGGAAGCGGCCATTACAAAACCGGGGATCGGTGGCTTTAATGCTATGAAAGCCCTTTCTACTCGTAACGAAGATTATGAAACAGCCTCTCGCCCTTTTGATAAAGATAGAGATGGATTCGTACTAGGCGAAGGAGGTGGAGCAATCGTATTAGAAGAACTAGAACATGCTAAGAAACGCGGCGCAACCATTTATGCAGAATTAATGGGAACTGCTGCCACAGCTGATGCTTATCATCTGACCGCACCCCATCCAGAAGGAGTAAGTGTGATCAAAGTGATGCAACTCGCGCTCCAGGAAGCAAATTTAAATCTCGAAGAGATCGACTATATTAACGTGCATGGTACTTCTACCCCCTTGGGAGATATAGCTGAAGTCAAAGCCATACAAAGGGTTTTTGGAGATCATGCTTATGAGATGAACATTAGTTCTACCAAGTCTATGACTGGCCACCTATTGGGAGCGGCCGGAGCTATTGAAGCCATTGCCTGCATCTTGGCAATGCATCATCGTTTTATTCCACCAACGATCAACCATTTTACCGACGATCCAGAGCTGGATAATCGGTTGAATTTTACATTCAATGAGGCGCAAGACAGAACTATCAAGACAGCCTTAAGTAATACTTTTGGATTTGGTGGACACAACTCCTCAGTGATTTTTAAATCGTTTGAAAATTAAATTGATTGGGATTTCTTTAACTCTTCCTTAAAAGAGACCTACCTTTAATTTTCAACCGTCCAGATATATCTTTGACAATTGCTTTTCAGCTTAGATCGTAGAGCGATCACAAGTTTGTACGTTTATCACAGCTGGATTGGCGAGGTAGAGAGACTTACTTGATTGTCGAAGTTTTATGTGATATGGCCGGGGCTCCTTCGTACCCCAACGCGTTTTATTTATCAAATTTAATGGACTAGATTTGAGGTTTGCTTTCAGATTATATAACTATTATTTTTCAAAGGATCGATCACTGGCTCGTAGACTTAGGCCTCTGATCGGTTTCACCCCTTCTAATATCTCCATTTTTAAACTGGCTTTTTCTCACAAATCGGCATCATCTGAAAAAGCTTATGCTATTCAGAATAATGAACGCCTAGAGTATCTGGGAGATGCAGTATTGGGGACGATCGTAGCTGAGTATTTATTTCAAAAATATCCGAATAGCAATGAAGGTTTCCTTACCAAGATGCGCTCTAAGATCGTAAAAAGGAAGTCACTTAATATGATCGGCGATAAAATGGGGTTAGATGTGATCTTAAGCGAATTCAATCACACTCGCATCAGCCGGTCTATGCTGGGCAACGCTGTGGAAGCATTGGTTGGCGCTGTTTACTTGGAAAAGGGCTATTCTGTAACCAGTCGTTTTGTTGTAAATAAGGTGTTGCGAAGTTATGTCAATATTCACGAATTAGAGCATTTTGACGACAACTACAAGAGTCAGTTGTTGGAATGGTGTCAGAAAAATGGACAGGCGGTGTCCTACAAATTACTGGCTCGTTATAAATACGAGAAGAGAGATCGGTTCAAGGTTGCTGTAATGGTCAACGGTAAAAGGCTTGCTACAGCTGATGACTTCAATAAGAAAAGTGCGGAACAAACGGCTTCTGAAAAAGCTATGGTCGCTTTGGGTATCCTGAGTGAAGAAGACTATTGATCAATTCTTTTGATTCAAATTGTTAGACGAAAAAAAAATAGCAGCTCGTGCAAAGCGGCTACAGCAAATGCAGGACGGAAACCGACATTTGCATCAATGGCTTTGTGATCAAGTGCGGCAAGGCCTGGCTTCGCTACAGTCTCAACCCACCCAATACTGGGACGATTTTGCCGCATTAATGGTCGACTTCAAGATGGGAGCCATCTCTCGTCGAATTCATCGAATAAAAGAACAATTAAAAGATGAGGTTAACGGTCTCGGAAAGCTTGCCGACGAAATTGCAGAGCTCTACCTATTTTCTCAAGGTTTACGTAGAATACAAGAATTACCCGCTGAATTTGATCTGGATCTCATGCAGATTGGAGGAATGTCCTTAAAGAAGGAGGAAATCTTGAGTAATGCGGGGAAGAAGGATTATTGGCTCGTGCTCGGAGTTCGGGAACACAATGAGGATAAACTCAAAGTTCGGAGAACTTGGTTGTTGGGAGAGTCAACAGGATCATTCGCAATGGTATTGGATTTTGCCTGGGGATTTAATACTTTTGAACAAACCTACAGACCTGGTTCTGCCTTTATGGGAGAGGCCATATATTATCCTGGTAATGTGGCATTAAGAGCTGTATTTCGAATGGCAACTAATACCAAAGTAAGAACTTATGATACTCCAGCGGGCGTTCCAAATTTTAGGATTGTTGCGGAGCGTTTCTCTATGATTATTGCTAAAAACCCTTGGCTCCACTCTTTTCCATTTCTAATCAATGATGTCATCCCAATATTTGAAAATAATACCTTTAAACTGATTGACTGTAACGGAATGGCGATCCAATTTAAAGGCAATGACAATATGGCGGGTTGGAAAGCTATCGCGGTCAGCGGTCATTGCCCGATCGATGTTGCCGGTGAATGGGATGGTCATCAATTTCACTGCCTGTCCATCTTCAACGAGGGGCGATTAATCAGTTTGTAAAAATACTGTGGGTCATAAGAAATTCTTACAACCCACAATTGTATCGCTGGAAAACGGAGGACCAACTATTTCACATTTGAAGAAATAATATAATTCAGCTCCTTTAGAAACTGTATCAATTCAACATTAGAGAAGTTTGGATTGCCATCAAAAAGATAGTTGTTGCCATAGGGGCCTTTGATTTTAATCTGTTTGTGGTCATAGTACTTTTCGAATTCCAGGTTAATGAACTTTGCCCACCTGAAAAACTTGTAAGTATGTCCTTTGGAGTACTTGATCCAACCGCCGTTTCTCTTAAAAGATCCGGCTCTTACATTAAAACCAATTCCTTTCTTAGTGATGATCACCTCATCCAAGTAAGCTAAAGATTCATCTCGAAAGTCCGTGATGTTAAACTTGGTTATTAAATCTCTCACGTGATCCAGTTGCCATTTGGTGCCGGGACTCAACAGGGTATCTTCAACGGTAAAGGCATGATCTTCTTTATATTTGTCATTGTAGCTCTGGCAGAGGATTGGTATCTTTTCCATAAGATTTCCTTGCAGAAGCCTGCCCCCTCTAAACATAATTTGATTGACACCGCTTTCGGCGACGTCGATCACGATCCTTTTTTCATAGGCCTCGATTTTTGTGCTGCCCTTGGTTTCAATTAGAAAAACATCGATGCCATTCACGACAAATTCCTGGCTTTTGTTGCCTTCGTAATTTTTTAGCTCAAGGGTGAAAGACCGATCTAAGCTCGCTACTCTTTTAGCAACTCCTTTTCTATTAATTTTAATGACCGGTTTTTCCTTTTTAACCATATTTTTTGATTGATTCTCGCTGACTTTCTTGAAGTAGGGATCCAGTTCAATATAGACTGGCGTCTCAAAATCTGTCTCATTAACTCGAATCTTATCTTCAGTAATGGCTTGCAGATCTCCTGATATTTCAAGGCCGAAGGGCATATCGGAGGCACTGGCAACTGAGTTCTCAGCGTGTATGTTGAGTCCATCAGTATCCCAGGTTAAAAGAATCGGTAAAACTGGCGGCTTTTGCCAGTTGCTGCCCCCATCCGATTGACTGAAGCCATTAATGGCCAGTAACATGAGGATAATAGTGTTTGTCCGTCTCATTTTTGTTTAATTAAGTGAAATTATGATATAATTCCCCGGTCCATTCAGACACGAACTAGGGAGGAAAATAAATACTACACATTTTTTAATGGGTCGGAATAAAAAGTATATCAGGGGATAAAGCTTTTCGGGATTTAGACTACATTAGTAACGGCATTGGTATTGGGGGCCGTTAATTACCCAGGAACAGTCACATCGACAGCGTGCCATCAAGTATTTAAAAACGGATTATACCAATCATTCTGCTTTCCAAATGCTTTGTTATACCAATGTTTGCTTAAAGGCCAAACCATAGAAATAGTGAGGAGGATTAAAACGCAAGCAAACTTATTGTGTGAATTCTAGTGTGAATGGAATGTAGAATGGAAGAATAAACTCTTGAATTCGAGGGAGCTCTCAATCTTTAAATTCAAAACTAAGAAAAAACTAAGAAAAATTATAGCTATAGCAAGTAATTTATTATTAAGAAATTGGTAAGGATATCAAATGAATCTGGTTAGTATGCGACAATTAAAAGAAAAACCTCTTTTAGCGCTCCTTTTTGCTTTGTCCCTTGCCCTGTTGCTTTATACAGGATACCGGGCTGCATGTTTGTCAATGACCCATGATGAAAGTGTCAGTTACCTTTGGTTCAAAGATCTCAATGTCGGTTCTTGCTTTTACGACGAAGCATGCTGGCCATCGGCGAATAATCATCTTCTCAATACTTTTCTATTCCAAGTTTTTACCAATATTTTTGGCATTTCCGAACTGACGATCCGTCTCCCAAATGTCACGGCGCACGCAGTATATCTGTTGTGTTCAACGCTGTTGCTCCTCAAAGCTACTGAACGCAGTTGGTTGATTTTGTCGGGTTTCATTATGATCAATATCAATCCCTACCTGTTAGATTTCTTTTCCCTGGCCCGTGGGTATGGGATCTGTGCAGGCCTGACAATGGCCAGTATCTTTTTTTATATGAGCTATATAAGCGAGCAACGTTTCAGAGGGCTGATATTCACCTATATCGCTGCTTTTTCGGCCGTACTCGCTAATTTCGTCGCCCTCAATTTTTTGGCAAGTCTCATTGCTTCTACTGTAATTCTAAGTACGATCAGATATTTGCGTAATGAGACGAAGTTTTCACTCTTGTTAAAGGAAACGAGCATCCCGTTAATTACAGCAAGTATCCTGGCATTCCTGTTGTATCGGCCAATTCAATTTTTGCAAGGAGGGGGCGAGTTCGCTTACGGTGCTCCTCAGTTATCGGGCACTTTTGTTTCTCTTACCCGGAATACTTTGTATGATGCTGCTTACCTTGGGGTTGTGACAGTAGATTTCTTTTTCTGGATCTTTGTTATTGCAGTGATAGCAGCGATTTTCGGAGGCGTACATTCTTACTTGAAGAAACCAGAAGAATCATGGAGAATTAATTACTTGTTTGCCACACTATTATTTCTCTTTGGGTGCCTGGTCATGTTGTTCCAACGTTGGCTATTGGGGTCAGATTTTCTTATTGATCGAAAGGCGCTGCTTTTTGTTCCAGTCTGTGCTGTACTGTTCTTTTACTTCTTATACTGGATGAGAAACAAAAAAGTAATTCCTTATGTGGCGTTGCTGCTCTCAGTTTCTCTCAGTTACCATTTTTTCAGGACGATGAATTTTACCAAAACTTTGGAATGGTGGTATGACAAGGAAACCAAGGCAATGATGAACTATATGTCAACGGTCGAACCGGGTAGAACGGAACCTATTAAATTAGGCTTGAGTTGGCATTTTCAACCAAGTTCGCAATTCTACCACAAATTATATCGAATGGAATCGATAGCTTCTCCTCCTTTTTTTTCCGAAATCATTACGGATGGCCGATTTGATTATTATTACATTTTTAACACGGATCTGGACAAACTTAAGGAGCAATACGAAATTGAACGAGCTTTCGGAGCCGGCAAGTTATTGTTGAGAAAGAAGAAAAGCCTCTAAAAGACTCGACCAAGACTGAATTGCAAAAGTTTGCTTTCTTCTTCAGAAAAACCTAAAAGTAGATTGAGTGTCATATTTTCCGCATAAGGAACTATAAAGAACCCAAATCCATATCCTTTGTGCCATTTACGGGAATTTTCCCCCTTGTACGTCACATGTCCTTGGTCATAAAATGCCTTGAGACCGAATTTAATGGGTAGAAAAAAGTTTGACTTGGCAAGAAGTTCCCAACGAAGATCTAGATTAACGAAAAGAGCATCTTCCCCGGTAAACCGGCGTTTTCGAAATCCCCGAAGATTCTGGGACAACCCTAAAGTGGACTGGTATTGTAGTGGTGCATCCCCCCAGCTCGAACTAACACCTATTTTCATGCCCAAAGTGAGAGGCCTGGTTCCTAAGGTAGAATGGAAAGACTCGATCGCCGCGAAGATCCGTCCGAAGTAATTGAATTGCTTTTCGAGGGGTTGAGCATTTATGAGTTGTACTTGAAGACGATGGCCGCGATAGGGAAGGTTGATATC
>JANQRV010000537.1 GCA_028284395.1 Saprospiraceae bacterium | reverse complement strand
GAACAAATGGCGTCAGTAATTGAAGCCGATTTGAATCGGGATTTACCACGACCTCGATGCCTTCTCCGGATTCAGCCGGAGGAATAAACCCGGCGTCTTCGACGTCGAACCCTTGTGGGGGCAACTCCACCCCATGAGGTGGATCGAGTTTTACATCTTCTCCTTCTTCGTTGACCAAGGTATCCGTCAATGGATTAAAGGTTAAATCACCCGCAATCGCCATGGCCGTTACCAACTCCGGAGAAGCTACGAAAGAACGCGTTTGAGGATTGCCATCATTCCGCTTAGAAAAGTTCCTATTGAAAGAAGTAATAATCGAGTTGGCCCGATTAGGGTCGTCTGTGTGACGTGCCCACTGACCGATACAAGGTCCACAGGCATTGGCCAGCACAACTCCGCCAATGTCTTCGAAGGCTTTTAGTTGTCCGTCTCTTTCAACGGTGAAACGAATTTGTTCCGAACCCGGCGTAATGGTAAACTCGGCTTTCACTTTCAATTTCTTCTCAATGGCCTGTTTGGCCAGAGAAGCTGCCCGGTCCAGATCTTCATATGAAGAGTTGGTACACGAACCAATCAGTCCCACCTCTAATTTTTGGGGATAATTATTCTCACGAACAGCATCGGCAAATTTTGAAATCGGCCAAGCCAAATCGGGCGTATATGGTCCATTCACGTGCGGCTCTAATGTCGACAAGTCGATTTCGATGACCCGGTCAAAATACTTCTCGGGATCGGCATAACATGCCGGATCACCGGTAAGATGTTCGGCAACTTCATCGGCAAGGGCCGCAATTTCAGCCCGTCCCGTCTCCTTAAGATATCTGCGAATTGACTCATCGTATCCAAAAGTTGAAGTAGTCGCGCCAATCTCTGCTCCCATGTTTCCAATTGTACCTTTACCAGTACAAGATAAAGCTTCCGCGCCAGGCCCAAAATACTCCACAATCGCTCCAGTTCCTCCTTTAACCGTCAAAATGCCTGCCACCTTCAAGATCACATCCTTCGCAGAAGTCCATCCATTCAATTCACCGGTCAGTTTTACACCAATTACTTTTGGCATTTTTAGTTCCCATGGCATACCAGCCATTACATCGACCGCATCTGCCCCTCCAACACCAATGGCAACCATTCCCATACCACCTGCATTCGGCGTATGCGAATCAGTACCGATCATCATGCCTCCGGGAAAAGCATAATTTTCCAGCACGATTTGATGAATGATTCCAGCACCGGGCTTCCAGAAACCAATGCCGTACTTATTGGAAACGGATGTTAGGAAGTCGTATACCTCAGAATTGATATCAAGAGCAGTTTTCAAATCAGTATCTGCCCCTACCTTTGCTTGAATCAGGTGATCACAATGGACGGTACTGGGAACAGCTACACTTTCCCGGCCTGCCATCATGAATTGAAGTAAAGCCATTTGCGCGGTTGCATCCTGCATGGCTACCCGGTCAGGAGCAAAAAAGACATAATCCTCTCCCCGCGAATACTTCTGTAACGGAGAATCCGGGTGAAGATGTGTATAAAGGATCTTTTCGGTAAGCGTCAAGGGCCTGCCCAGGACATCCCGGACTGCTTCTATTTTCCCAGGCAAGGAAGCGTAATGAGCCTGGATCATATCAATATCGAATGGCATACGTGGGATAATTTTAATGAATAAATGCTGATTCAGTAGATCTTCTTAAAATTTCTGCAAAAGTACAATTTTTGCAGAATTTGCAATTAGTTTCCTACTTTTGAACGGATTAGGAGGCTAAAAAGTTGATTTTTAGAGGTACTATGAGACCACCAACAATCCATAATCCCCTATGAAACAAAGGTTATTACTTGCATTTTTTTCCGTAATATTTCTCCGTATCAATGGCCAGGGCTCTATTCTACCTTTAGGTAATGAAGCCTATCGGTTGCTGGAAAGGTTCGAGATCCGATCTGCAATACAGAGAAACTTCCACTCATCCATTAAAACTTTCGATAGACGGTCCGTTGTAGCATTCATTCAAGAAATAGATTCAATTCCCACATTCAGTTCCCACAAATACCGACAGGACTTGAAATACGTCTACCTTGATAACAATGAGTGGCTGGTGAGGTCTGCTTACCCTAAAACCCTTGCCGAAAAGAACAGTCGTTTCCGGGGAAACAGTAGCATTAGGAGCCATGCCATAGCTAGTGTCGATCATCCCGCCCACCAAAAAAACTTGCGCCCACTCTTCCAACAATTCTACCATACTCCCGCCAATTTCTGGGAAGTACAGAGTCCGGGGCTATACCTGAAGATAAACCCCTTGGCTGCGTTCCGTAATGGTACGCTCACCGGTGAGGAAACTCGTTATTCTCTGATCCAAAGAGGATTTGAGCTCCGAGGAGGGATCGATGATCGCCTGTATTTCTATTTCAATCTTTTGAGATCTAATGGCCAGTACCCAGAATACGTCGACCAATTTACGCTGACTAATCGTAGTTTGCCCGGGCAAGGAAGTTTTGATTTTACAGATGATGGCTATAGTTATTGGAATGGACAAGGGCACATCGGTTTCAATTTCTCCAGGTCGAGCGGAGTAGAAATCGGAAGAGGTCGCAACTTCATCGGCGACGGTTACAGGTCACTTTTTTTGTCCGATTTTTCAAATAATTACTTCTACGTGAAAATCAATTGGAGAGTTTGGAAGTTCCATCTCCAAAACATCTTCACGGAACTATCTCCCGGCGCAAAATTCCCCGGACAATCCCAAGTTACGTCGACCAAAAAATACATGGCCGCTCATTACTTGAGCTATAATCACAATAAAAACCTAAACATCTCCATTTTCGAAACTGTTGTTTTCAACCGGGAGCAGCATTTCGAATTTCAATACTTGAACCCGGTCATACTATATCGAACTGTGGAGCAAGCCCTAGGTAGTCCCGATAATGTGTTCTTGGGCGCGTCCGTTAAATGGAATTTTCTGCGTCATTTCCAACTCTACGGGCAAGTAATTTTTGATGAAATAAAGATCAATGAATTGACGAGTGGTAATGGTTGGTGGGCCAACAAGTACGGTACGCAAATAGGCCTGAAATACATCGATGCATTTGGGGTCGATCACCTAGATCTTCAAATAGAAAGAAATACCGTAAGACCTTATACCTATTCCCATAATGACAGCCTGAGCGCCTATACCCATTATAACCAACCATTGGCCCATCCAATAGGAGCGAATTTCAAAGAAACCATTATCCTAGCAACCTATTGTCCGATCCCAAAACTGACACTAAGAGCGAGACTACTACTAACCGACCTTGGAGAAGATGAAGAGGGAGTCAACTGGGGCCACAGTCTCCTGAACCCCAATGGTACGCACGAATTAGAATACGGTAACGTAACTGGTCAGGGCATTGGTGCAACAGTGATGCTGGCTGGCGTCGACCTGAGCTATCAGGTCGCTCACAATGTCTTCCTGGACTTCTATTACTTGTACCGCGACAAAGACAGCGAATTGGACGCACGCGATCTCAATACCCGATTGTTCGGCGCGGGCCTAAGAGTTAATCTACACCGCCAAAGATTGGATTTTTAGAGTATATTTGCTGCCCAATCGAAGGAAAATAAAAATGTATAAGGGAAAAAAAGTTATTGTCGTCCTACCGGCTTACAACGCGGAGCTGACCCTGGAAAAGACCTACCGGGAAATACCATTTGACTTAGTGGATGATGTCATTCTTTGCGACGATGCCAGTCGGGATAATACTTCTGAACTAGCTCGTGAAATTGGCATCAATCACGTCATTGTCCACGAAAAAAATAAAGGATACGGAGGCAACCAAAAATCGCTTTACAACAAGGCGCTTGAACTTGGTGGAGACATCGTTATCATGCTGCACCCTGACTATCAGTATACCCCGTTACTGATACCCAGTATGGTAAACATCATTGGCGAGGGGCTCTACCCAGTCGTTTTGGGATCTCGCATATTGGGCAAGGGAGCCCTAAACGGAGGCATGCCTATCTACAAATACATTGCCAATCGTTTGCTGACTTTCACCCAAAACATTTTGGTAAGCTACAAACTATCAGAGTATCATACCGGATACCGGGCCTTCAGTAAAGATGTGCTGAATGGAATTAATTTTAATGAGAATTCCGACGACTTTGTATTTGATAATGAGATGCTCTCGCAGATCATCTACGCCGGTTTTGAAATTGCGGAAGTTACTTGTCCCACCAAATATTTTGAAGAGGCATCCTCGATAAATTTTTCCCGAAGCGTTAAGTATGGACTTGGTGTTCTCAGGGTGTCGTGCTCCCACTTCTTGCAGCGAATGGGAATGGCAAAATTCAATATGTATAAAAAGCCTGAACGAGCGCCTATTGGCTAAATTCATTCACCGCTTTCCTTCCAATGTAAATTGCCGCAAGTACTAAAGTGTAAGTTAAGGTAGCAGTCATTTTTTTAGTTTTTCTACTTGTTAGATACCCTAAGTCAAGAATATGCTTACTGACCTGGCAGATTTTTTAGAAAAAAATGTAAAAATTTTCAATCGCCCCGGCTTCATTGCCGACGACCCCATTTCCATCCCCCATCAATTCACTGACAATCAAGACATTGAGATTATGGGCTTTTGGATCTCCATGCTTTCTTGGGGACAAAGAAAAACCATAATAAATAAGGGTAATGAATTGGTCCACCTCATGGATGGCCAACCTTATCAATTTATTCTTAACCACCGGGAAGAGGATCGCAAACGGTTTGAGAATTTTAAGCATCGAACTTTCCAGTATACCGACACTCTTTACTTTCTTGAATTCTTTCAACAATTTTATTGGGAAAACGAGTCATTAGAGACCGCCTTTTCAAGGTTCCTAAAAGCAGATGCCACGGATATTGAACCGGCTTTAATTGGCTTTCACAATCTCTTCTTTAGTTTAGATTCAGCGCCGCATAGGACTAGGAAACACGTCTCTACTCCCGCTAGAAACTCTCGTTGCAAAAGGCTCAATATGTTCTTAAGATGGATGGTAAGAAAAGATGGTGCAGGAGTCGATTTTGGCATCTGGAATTCCATTCAACCGAGTCAATTATTAATGCCACTCGATATTCATGTGGAAAAAGTAGCAAGACACCTTGGCCTGTTGAAAAGAAAGCAAAACGATTGGAAAGCAGTATTGGAATTGACAGAAAATCTCAGAAAATTTGATCCCTTAGACCCGGTGAAATATGATTTTGCACTTTTCGGATGTAGCGTCACGGGTTCCAAATTATCCAGTCGAAACCCATGACCGCAACCACCCTAAATTATTCTTTATTGAACCGCAGTTCCTTAATTACGTTTTGACTACCCCTTGATTTTAGATAAATATAAACCCGAAAGGTGGAGGAAGAAGTTGTCAGATTTCCAATACAATACTGTGAATCCTGACCCTTAGAAACCCCCTGGTGCATTTGACTGAAAGTTTGTGGAGGATAGTTTGCGAAAAAATCCTTCAACACGCTTGATGCCTTATCTTTCGTAAATTTATTCCCGCGGTCCAGAATAGTAATTTCGACATTTTGATCAAAGTATTGGCTCAATTTCTCCGCATTTCCTTTTGCCAGAGCATCTGTTATTTCGGATAAACTAAAATCTTGTCCAATAAATAAGGTCGAAAGCAAAACTGATAGCATTACACTTTTCATGGTTATTGGATTTAGTTTGACCTAAACTGTTCTAATTCGATCTACCTGATTAAATAACACTGATTAAAACTCGAGATGACGAACTATGGCGTTTTTACAACACGCCTTACGTAAGGGTTAGACGTGTAGAGAGAGTAGCAGTAACACAATATTCCGATCGGAACCGTTAAAATATTCCTAAAATTTTAACTTTCAATAAAAACGTAAATTCTTTACCTGAAAGTATTTTTACTAAAAAAAAACTTCTTTTTAGATAATTGCAAATACTATTCCCAAATTTTGACTTATCAACCAATAATCGCAAAAAGATTCGCAGTTAATCATACAGAATTTCGATAGAATAGTATTTTTGCACCGCTTGTTGTAACATAAACACTTACTCAGCTTTAACAACCTTCTATCATGAGTTCAAAGAAAACCGCTTTATTGATTTTAGACGGCTGGGGACTTGGTTCCGTTGCCGAAGCAGACGCTATCGCGCAAGCCCAAACTCCTTTTGTTGATGAGCTCCATGAGCGCTTTCCTCATTCCACCCTCATCACCTATGGGGAGCAAGTAGGGTTGCCGCAAGGACAAATGGGAAATTCCGAAGTAGGGCATCTAAACATTGGTGCCGGCCGAATCGTCTATCAAGATCTTGCCAAGATCAATAAGGCCATCAGGGAAGAAACCCTGGATAGCAATCCCGTACTAAGGCAAGCTATTGATCTGGCAAAATCAGAAAACAAAGCGGTCCATTTGATGGGCTTGCTCTCTGATGGTGGTGTACATTCACACATCAACCATTTAAAAGAACTATGCAAAATACTGGATAACAATGGATTAAAGAAAGTTTTCATCCATGCTTTCACCGACGGAAGAGATACGGATCCCCTGGGGGGAAAAACTTATTTGGAGGACCTGAGTGATTTTTTGCAAGACTCTGGAGCAATCATCGCTTCGGTCGTTGGAAGATACTACGCTATGGATCGAGACAATCGCTGGGAACGAATCAAATTGGCATACGACCTTTTAGTAAACGGGGTTGGAGAAGGCGTCAACAACTTATCCTCGGCGCTCCAGAAAAGATATGATGCCGGGGAAACTGATGAATTCATCAAACCAATGTACCTTGCGAACGGATTGGGCCAACCCACGGCAACGATCAAAGATGGAGATGTATTGATTTGCTTCAATTTCCGTACAGACCGACCCCGGCAGATTTCCACGGTTTTAACCCAGCAGGATTTACCCGAATCCGGAATGAAAAAACTAGACCTTCACTATGTAACAATGACTCGTTACGACAACAGTTTTGAGGGCTTGCACGTCCTTTTCGAGAAAAACCAAATCAACAACTCTCTGGGAGAAATTCTTGCCAAAGAAAACAAATCGCAGGTAAGGATCGCAGAAACCGAAAAATATCCGCATGTTACCTATTTCTTTTCCGGCGGAATCGAAAAAGAGTTTCCCGGTGAAAAGCGCCTGTTGATTGCATCTCCAAAGGTTGCTACCTATGACCTGAAGCCTGAAATGAGTGCCCTGGAAATAACCGATGCTATCGTATTGGAAATAGAACAAAACCAGCCGGACTTCATTTGCCTAAATTTTGCCAATGCCGATATGGTTGGTCATACTGGTGTTTTTGAAGCGGCAATGAAAGCGGTAGAGACCGTAGATGACTGTCTGAAAAGACTAATCCCAAAACTACTGGAGAAAGACTACGATAGCATTATCATTGCCGACCACGGTAATTCAGATTTCATGATCAATGCGGATAAAACACCCAATACCGCACACACCAAAAACCCTGTCCCCTGCATTTATGTTAGTAATGATGCAGAGGGAAAAGAAATTGCCGACGGCAAATTAGCTGATATAGCACCAACATTGCTCCACCTTATGGGTTTGCCAATTCCAGATGAAATGGATGGCGCTATATTGGTATCATGAACCAACAACTATGATTTTATTTCAAAAGGTCCTTAAAAAAATTGCCGGATCATTAATGATCTGTTCCGTATTTAGTTGCAGCTCGCAGGAGCACCAAACAAGTCAACTGAAGGATCACCAGGCTGTTTTTTTTGATCTTGACGCCTATTTCGATTCGGAAATGAAGAGACTGTCAGGCAGCGATTTAGCTTTGACAAAGGTGGCAAACTTAAATGGGAAAGAAGAAAAGATCGCTCCTCAGATCTTGGATTATCAGGAAGAGCTGAAAGTTTTTCGACAGTCGGACATCAACCGTTTATCCTGGTTAGACAAGTATCAGTCTGACACACTGTCGGAAGCCGGCAAGATTACCAAAATAGTCTACACGGCCTTGGAGGACAAGCTAAAAACCAAGAAGATTGAGATCCTCTATGACAAGGATGCAGTCTCTTCAATTGCCATCGAAAACAGTTCGTCCAGTCTGGTAGCCTCCGGTCGCCAAAAGTTAATGTACCAACCTCAATCGGGTTATTCCATTGACAATGAACAAAAAATTCTCTTCGGAAATAAAAGACATCTGCACGTAGCCGTATCCTTCAGCGATTAACCTGTGGTCAAAAGACGCGCTCTATCCCCAGGGGATCTTCCTGACCTCCAAAATTATAGGCTGGTTTGTTTTGGATTCGAAGTTCAACATCGGGCACCGGCAGTTGCGCTGGAGTACCGAACTGTAATCCGCCCAAGGCATCAACTTCCCGATAATCGAGGCGCGGACCCACCCTTCTGCGATCCAGCCACAATCCCATAGGGGCAGCATTGAACAACTCAATTGCCCGTTCATAAGAAATTGCTTGCATCACTTCTTCCATCGACGCACCGTTTGCAATTGGGTTCAATCTACCTCTTTGTACCCTGGTTCCATTATTCAGAATACTAATGGCATCAGCTTTCAATCCCAGGTTTAACAGAGCCTCTGCCCTTAACAGTTGATTATCTGCTGCTAAAAATGTCGGCATTGGTCCGGAGGTGGATCCGTTTCCGGCAAATGAGGGATCACTGACATTGCGATTGTGTTTATAATGAGAATAATGCCATTCGCCGCGATCAGCCGGAAAATTATTATTGGCTAAAAAAATAAAATCCGACACTAGTCTTTGATCTACTGAAGAGGCCTGCTTTTCGGTTAATGGCGTTTCTCCCAAGCCCATTACTTCTGGATATCTGGTAGGCTGATTGGCATCCATTGCGGCAATCACTCTTTGATCTACCCTGGCCCAAAAAGGTGGTAGCCCGGTCTCGGCAAAAACATAATCATGATAACTCACCCAAAATCCTCCATCTGCAATCGGAGCAAAATCAAATGTCAACCCATCGCCGGTATAATTGGATACTTCCAACCAATCAGTTTGCTCCTTTTCTGCTGCCGTCCTGGGCATTTGTGCCAGGAATCGTGCCGCATAAGAATTGCTCAATTGTGTAAAACGACTTAAGTCCAACTGAACACCATTGAAAAAGTTGTGTGTAAAATCGATGCCGACCGACTCAGCAATACCAATTGCCTGCTCCAATTCACTAATAGCCCTGGCAATAACATCACTGTAGGGACTGAGGATCAGATCCTGGTCTAGATCTGTTTGCTCATCAACAATTAAAGCTTGATCGAAAATAAGGCCCAAATACCCCCAACTTACCCCCCGTAGAAAAAGAGAAGCAGCTTTGATCGACTCATCTTGCGGGCCCCCATTATCGATCGAGACTCCGTTTTCCAGGGCCAGCAAAACATCATTGGCACTCGAGACGGCGGAAAGGCAACCAAACCAAGGTCCTTCAGCTACTTGCCGGTAGTCCGGTTCTTCCGTGAATCGGTTATTGTAAAAAGTACGGGGTTCTTCACCAAAACGCTGGGCACCAAAATCCGCCCACGACATACCATAAGCATCTCCGGCGACTCCAAGTGCAATAGTTGGATATTCGTCGTGGATTCCCTGCCACCACGAAATATACCCCCCTTCCAATACCTCTAACAGATCTGTACCCGTCGTCAAAACCCCGGTCCGGTCGGGGTTGTTGTTGTTGACCGTGTCTAACGTCTCACAAGCCATTAAAAAACAGAGACAACAAATCAGCAGTTTATGGTTCATTTTTTGTAAAAGTTAAAAGGTAGCCTGAAGGTTGAAAGAGATGGTCCTGCGCACCGGATAACTGAAAGCATCCACATAAAATAAAGCTGGATCACCATTGGGCGTATTGTTATCACTACCGCGAGCGTCCGGAAAGCGATTCGTCAGCGTGTTTTCATCTCTTGGTGGACTAGTAACATCAGGGTGAAACCCACTATAATTGGTTTGGGTAAATAAATTCCGTCCGATGAGTCCAATTTTTAAGCGCTCGAAAAGGCCACCAAAAATACCCTGTAATTGCTTTTGCTGAAAGGTGTACGACACAGCCGCTTCCCGTAGCATAAAAAAGGAACCGTCCTCCACGAAATGATTATTGGCCACCAACGCATTGTACAAGCCCTCATTCCCGTAGAAGGAAGCAGCAATGTCAGCATGACGGCTTACATCACCATGCCGTTGATCCTGATACAACCATTGCTTAGTTCGATTATAAATATCCCCTCCTTTTTTCCAGTCGAATAGGGTATAAATCTGAAAGTCTTTAAAGCGAATCTGATGTGCAAAACCCATGCGAAAATTGGGGTTAATATCCCCAATGACCTGAATCAAAGGATTACCTCGCTCATCTACCAATTTGTATGGAACTTCGTCAGGAGTACCCAGTAAATCCCTGTGAACGAGATACCCCGCGGCATTTTTTTCAAAATCAGACGGATTTACCCCCTCTTGCCCTTCCAGTTGAGACAGATCCGTCGCAAAAACCTCTCCAACCATTGTCCCAAAAGAAACACCCTCTTCGACTAGGAACAAAGAAGATGCCTGTAGACCCGGGCCAGTTGTATATGAAGTGGCATTAAGCCTCGTAATTGTCTGTTGAATTCTATCAAAGGAAGTGAAAAGTTCCCAATCAAATCCTTTTTTGTCGATCTTGAAAAGTTTGGCAAAATCTACCCCCAATCTTCCCTCGAAAACGGTCGCATCAATGGTCCCGGCGTTTCGCCATTGTCCTTTAAATCCGGTAGCCGCCGTTCGCGGTACCAACAAAATCTGGTCTTCCGTAATGATGTTAGCATAATTGAACTCCAAAGTAAAAGCCTTCCCAATGCGAGCATCGGCACCTACTTCGAGTTCGCGCGAAAGAGCTGGTCTTAAAAAAGCATTCCCCAATGTATTTTTGGTAATATCCCCATTGATCAATTCAAAAGTTTCAAATCGCTGATTGAATGCGGGCCGAATTCCAGCCGTACCGACGGAGGCTCTTAATTTAAGTTCCTCAAAGCCTTTTATCTTTAGATCCTCCGTTAGTCGATATCCAGCGCTCAATCGATAGTAATTGGACCATCTTTCCTCTGGCCCAAAGAGCGAAGAACCTTCGACTCGAAACAATCCGCTAAAAATGTATTTCCTTTTATAATCTATATCTCCGACGAAGAAGGCACTATTGGCTACGATTTGTTGCTCCTCCGATGAAACAAAGATGTTACTTTGAGCATTATCCATGGATTTCAACCCTCTAACAGCCAGGTTCTCACCGATCCCTTCATTGAATCTTTCGGTAAGGTTTTCGTATAGATAGCTTGCCCGGACTCCCACATTCCACTCGCCCAATCTGCGCAGTGCAGAAAGGCTTGTCCTTGAAATAAAAGAATTATTCACCCGGTAGCTTCGGTGAATCCCTCCTCCGTTACTCTGTTGGAGATTAAAAGTAGTCAGGGGGCCGAATAATCCCGGTACGGATGTACTTAAGTATCCCTTCTTGATAAAGTGTTCAAACTCGTTGGTAGATCGATCAAAAGCCGCTTCATAGCTAATCGTTAACCACTCTTTGGCAAGGTAATTGAGTTTTACGCCCCCCGTCAATCGAGTTCTATCAACGGTTCTTCGCGAATTGGCTCGATCGTATAGAGGATTAGTTATAGAAAATCCCGTATTGTCAATGTCCCAGTCAAAAGGAGAACCATCCTCTTCATTAGCGGATTCCAATCCGAAAATTGGAGTCAGGAATAAGCTGGAGGCCAGGAAGCTACTGGGCCCATTGGAGGCAGAAGCCAATAGATCTTGATTGCTGTTACTGTAATAAGAACTAACCTGCAAATTCAACTTATTACTGATCAAATGATCCAGGTTTAAGCGAAGGGAATTACGGGTGTATCCATCGGAAGATTGAATAACCCCCTCGTCGCTGAGGCGCTGTCCCGATACGTAGAAATTAGATCGATCGGTTTTCCCGAATGCTGAAACCTGGTTGGAGATCAGCGCCCCTCTTTTAAACAAAATGCCCTCTTGGTAATCCTGCAGATTGGGAAGAGCATTATTATGGATATTGTCTGCAGTGGGGTCGCCCAGAATGGGTTGGGGGCCATCCGCCAGGAGAATTTCGCGGTTGGTGAATTGGTTGATGTCGTATCGGTTCACTTCTTCGGAATAACCAATTTCAGTGCGATATACAACATGGGTTTCTCCTACTGCAAGGTCCTTACCACGTTTTGTAAAAATCTGTATGACGCCATTAGCCGCCTGGGATCCATAAAGAGAAGCACCTGCCGATCCCTTCAGCACTTCTACCCGATCAACATCTTCCGGATTAATGTCCGCCAATGTGGAGCCATTGAGAAATACTCCGTCGATGATTATCAGTGGTTGTTGACCATTGGCAATAGCATTTGCCGAACGTACCTGAAAAAAAACACCCTGCCCGGGTTGGCCACCAATTTGATTTACCCTCAACCCGGCAACTTTGCCTTGCAGTCCTGCTCCCAGGCCGGTAGCTACCACTGGGTTTAGGAGCTTGTTGCTGATCTTACCCACCGAATAGCTCATCAAGGTTGCAGACTTACCAACGGCATTTCCGGTTACCACTATTTCCTCCAGCACCTCCGCTTCCGGTTGTAGAACGACATCAATGACCGGCCGCCCCTTCACGGGGAGTTCAAGCGTCCGAAAACCCGTATAAGAAAAAATGAGAATGGGTCCCTCATTATTCCTAGAGTAAAACACGTCTGCAAATGAAGGAACATCTACCTTAAGGTTGTACTCTCCACGGATATCAGTAACGGTACCGCCCTCTGTACCTTTAACCGAAATGTTGACACCAACCAAAGCCGTACCGTCGACAACCGATATCACTTTCCCTTTTACAGTCAATTCTTGCCCATGCAGATCTTTAGCCCAAAAAACAAAAACCAATACCACTGTAATAAAAAGGCTAATCAATCTATTCATCCCCTTCCAACACTTTTATTTCCAGAGGTTCGGAAATAGGTTTGGACAAGCACCCCCAAGTAATGGACGGATTGTAAGCCAGGACAATGTATTTACCAGAATGTTCGGGTCCCACAGTAAAGGTAAACTCCGCCTTATCGGCCAGTTCCTCTGTGCCCGGAGCAACAAACCACTCTGATGCACCCTCCGGCAATTGGTAAAGTGTATATCGATATCCTTTCTCGGCAAAGTGATACTTCACGGTTACTTCTTCTCCCCTTTCTAGGGGCTCTTCCTTTGTTATTGATGTTTCCCGGAAAATCCTGCACGACCGAAAATCATCAACGGATAATTCTGGTTTGGCATAGGAAAACAGAGGTTCTTCCTCGAAGATTAAGGGATCACTCTCCGGTGGATTAAGACGATCGTGATAAGCTAGAATTTCCTCCGATCCATACTTCGGTCCTTCCCCCATCACATAGGCCGCCTTTCGATTGCCATTGGGAGTTTTCACAACTACCTCAAAATAGCCGTCTGAAGATTTAATATTCTGCAACAACTCCTTTACGATGGCAGATGGTTTACTTCCCTTAATTAATAATCGAAGTTTTTCGTGAGACTCCCCGGCCCAAACAGTATAATCACACCCCTCTTCTTGGCAGCAACGAGGACTTAACCACGAAATGTACAACGGTAAATCTGCCTTTCCCGAGCCGTAAACTAATTGCATTTCCTGAATCTGATTGCAATTGGGGTCACTAGCTGTAACGTTAACGGTTTCAAGACTCTGTTCATCGATCGAAGGCTCATACACACCGCGCTCCGAAATCTCATCATCACGGTTGTCGTCTTTACCATCGTCTTCATTATCGGCGAATATATCGTCGGAAAGACTGTTCTCTTCCGCCGTTTCCTCCGCCAAGCTTTGTGCTTTTACCCAAAACGACCTTACTTCTAGATCTTCTCTAAGGTTAGATGGCTTGACATATTCTACCACTTGTATCGTCTGAATACCCCTTCGAAGATCTCTGTCGTCCAATTCAAACTCAAAGGGAATGCTACTTCCCGGCAATAGAGGAATATCATCAAGTGACAAATCACGATGTCCCGGATGAATGTAGCGCACTCGAACAAAGGGTTGTAAATCGATACAGGCTGAGCCCGCATCCAATGCGATCGTTCCGGAAATCCTATTGCCCTTTAGAAAAGCTTCACCTGAAATACCACATGCCTCCGGAATGTAGATATCCGCTTTCTCTTGTTCATCGCGATAGCTCAAATCTACTGTTTCTCCTTTGTCGGATATCATGATGGTAGTCCCAACCCTCTTGATCACGGGTTGATCACAATTGGTTCCCCAGGCAAGGACCCGCATTCGGTAAATACCAGGTTTCAGTAAGCACAGCGGCTCTGTACGAACCGCAACTCCCAATGCTTCCTGCCGTTTTCCATCCGCTCGCAATGATTGCCATTCGCCATATTCTGTACGAGCTTCCACACTGAAACTCCATTCTGTTCCCTGGCAGTTATTGCACTGGATCAATACCGCAGGTCGGTTGGCATCTGCACAGTAACCATTGGGGTCTACTTGTATGGAAAAATCTGGATCAAGACAAGGTTGAGCTGTTTCTTGTTTATTTTTTCTCACCGATTTATTCACCATTTTCCGGGGTTCTTCAACAGCTTCTAACGGATTTTCTTGTGGGCTTTCTTGTGGACTTTCATATCTATATCCCTCCTTAAGAACAACGGAATTAAATTTGCGGACGAGTCCGCTTGGGTTGCGATAATCCACTCCTATTGTATAAAAGTGTAAATCCCTCAGTTCTTCAACCAGCACCTTCACCTTCTGCCGATTTCCAGCTTGCTGTAGCTCTGCTACCAGCTTCTTGTCTTCGTTGGATCGAAAACTAGTACCCAGATCTTTGATCCAAACCGAGACCTCCAGAGCACTGGCCTTACTATGCGTAAAATGATAGGTAACTTCTACACTTCCTTTTGTATCAGTCGGTTCGATGGTAACAGTAAAAACCGGCGCTTCTTTCTCAAAAATCCCTCTTAAAAGATCATTTTGAGCCAATACATTCACAAAAGGGAGACTTACCAGGAGCAGCATGACAAACAGCAATGAAATTCTTTTCATAAACATCTAATTTTGGGAATAACTTTTGAAGTTGACGTTTCCTACAACGATTCTTAAGGGAAATACGCTATGTCTTAAAACAGCTTTTTTCCTAACTTTTGCTTCGGCAAACAACAAAAAAAAGCAGTTTCGAAATACATATTCCATCATTATTCGCTTCAAGACAGAAACTTTGGAAAACTTCATTAAATAGAAAATAACGGGTGGTATACTAAGAGTGGTAGATCGAAAAAATTGAAGACAATTGCTAGTTGAGAGGTAAACACGATTCAAAGATAAGCGTTTTGAAAATAAAATGGCAGATCGTCACTTAATGTTTACCATTTATTTAACATTATGCAATATGAATTACGATCAAAATTAACGCCAAATAACAAGAAAGCTGGCAAAAAGTATTACTTTTGTCGCAGCAACTTTTCGACCATTCTATTTTTATTCTACAAAATCTCCTCATGATTAAGGCGACTCTATATTGAGTAGCAGTGGCTTCATCTCAATTCTACTAGATTGCTGCAATAAGTCTTAATTGGTTTGGCCAATCTTCAATATCCCCCAGGTTTGAACCCGTAAAATTATTTTCGATTAAGCGAAAAAATCTGGCTTGTGAATCACGATCTGAGGCTCATTTTTTTCTTGTGGATTTGCATGTATGTTCAACCATGTGCGCAATCTCTGGTACTTCTTGAAGACTGCGGCGTCTCCTATATTGATCCTCAGGACCAAAGTACCAACGGATCAACTGGGCGGGATACACTTGTTTTTACTACAACTTTTGAATCTGATCAATTGCTACGGGCCTACTATATTGACATCAATGCATTTGGAGGTCAACAAATAGATCGAACCAAAGTTTTTGCCATCATGCCGGACAATGAAGAAAAGCTACTGGGAGAATTGGCTTTTGGAAATTGCTTTTCCTGTTCAGAAGGATTTGCCTTTGTGTACAATGATTCTTTATACGTGCAAAATGAAAAAGATCGCGATGTGATAGACCTTTGGTTACGATCATTCAACCAACCACAATTTGCCTTGCAGGGCAGCTTGCAAACCTTGGTGGGGGCCGGACGACTAAGTGGGAATATTCCCTTTTGCGCAACCGGTCTAAAGGTGCAATATGTAGTCAATAGCAACCCGGCTAATGCTACAACAGAGTTTTCCACCCATATCATTTGCCCGGAAGTAATAAAAGACTGTACCATCAACAAACAATTGATCGTCGATTGTCCAAATGACAGTTTCGCTCTAAAAGCTATTGTCCCCGATCAATGTTTTGCTGCCAATACCGACATCTTCTGGGAAACGCCAAATGGGATGCGCATCAATGCTGAGGAGGTCAATCTTCGGTTAACGGGTAATGAGGGTTGGTATCAACTCTTCATTCAGGACGAATGTTGTGTACAAATAGATTCCGTCCTCGTTGAAAACCCCTCCTTTGCACAAGCCGGATCGAACCTGGAAGTGTGCCAGGGGGCTTCTTTTACAATCGAAGGCAATGGAGGAGTCGACCACTTCTGGACCCTGCCCAATAATGAGACCATCGATGATTCTTTGGGAATCTTCTCGGGAGCGGACGCTGCAAATGCCGGCCTTTACATTCTCCACGCATTCGACGATGCCGGCTGCGAAGATCTGGATACCTTAATCGTTCAGGTTAGACCGCCGGTAGAACCTGAAGTTTCTTTCTCAGATGCTTGCTTGGGCGATACGCTAATCTTGAATTTACTTAATGACACTTCATTCAATCAGGTAATTTGGCGCAATCCTCTTGAGGAAGAACTTTTGGAGCCTACCATTAAAGATCTGCATCCAGATCTTTTTGGTGAATATTCTGTAGAAACGGTCGATCTAAATGGCTGCGCCACAACCAGCTATTTTGATGTAGCCGGCAGTCATCCCCCCGCATTTGAGTCAGTAGTGGAGGAGAGTTGTGACAGTACAAGGGTTTTTCTACTACCGGATACATTACAATACCATTGGAATAACGGTGTGGAAGGCAATACGTTCATTTCTGCAACCGGTGGTCTTTTCCAAGTTACCATTACGGACGCGAATGGCTGCAGTACTTCGGACTTTGTCGATCTTCCACCACCGGATGGACCTAACTTCGACCTAAAGATCGAGCAACCGAAATGTCCGGGAGATTACGGTGCTATTGCAATTTTGCCGCAAGACGTCAATCGACCGATGATATTTTCGATCGATGGCGGAAGCCATTACAATCTAAAGACCGAATTTAGGGAATTAGATCCCGGCGCATATGAAGTGATCGTCCAAGACGACTTGGGGTGCACCTTTCAAGCTGTCGTTGAAATTGAACGGCCAGATACAATGGGAGTCACTTTGGACTTGGAATACCTGGAAGTAAGACCCAACCAATCCATACAACTCAACGCCAAAACCATCGGCAACATTCAGGAGTTTCAGTGGCTTCCAAACGAAATCAATACCGAAGGCCCAACCACCGAATTTGTGGCGCAGCACAATATGGACGTGAGGGTCATTGTCAAGGATATGAATGGGTGTCATGCGGTGGATGGCTTTCAATTGACAGTAATATTGAGTCCCATTTCGGCCCCCAATGCCTTTTCCCCTAACAGCGATGGTCGCAATGATCGATTTACCTTCTACAGCGACCAATTATCTGGAGAAGTAATCGAAATTCTCAGGGTTTTTGATCGTTTTGGCAACCTCATGTTTCAGACATCTGAAATTCCCTTGAATAATGAAACTTATGGCTGGGATGGATTAAATCAGGGGCAGCCAGCAACTTCGGGCGTATATACCTATTACGGAAAGATCAGATACGGTAACGGCATCAAAAAAATTGTAAAGGGAGACGTCGCCCTAATTCGATAGACACTACTCCCAGTACGCAAAATGTCTAGCAATGCAATACACATACACACTCGAAAAATCTTATTCATCTGTAGAAGTTTAGAAGGCTGGGGAAACTGCTCGGCAGTAAATTCCTCAGCCCTCTTGACGTTCCCTATCACAAGCAAGTTGACCGAATGGATTGCAAAAAAAAGCATATGAAAAACACACTGCCAATCTTCGTTTTTATCTTGACTCTTGGGCAACTATTTGCTCAGAAGCTGGAGATTGGCATGGAAATGGTCACCGGTCCGGCCCGATCCAGCTTTAAAGGAGAATTGGCAGACATGGTTGGATTTTCTGAATTAGAGGTTTCAGAAGCAGAGATTGACAGCGCCTTTCAAATATTCGATCTGACCGCTCCACGATGGCTCAAAGAGTTATTTCCCGGCATTAGAATCGAAATTGACCAGCAACTAGCTAAAAAGCTTAATCGGAACATTTCGACGGTGCGTTTCTTTGCTAAGTACCAGTTTATTGGAGGAAGTTTTGCCATTTCCGATCCACGTCTAACGGTTCCCTTGGAGTCAGGGAAATTGAAAAACCAATTGAAAGCCATTCGACTTTCTGTCGGAGGAAAAGCGGAAGAATTGGCCACTCACCTTGCCAAAGTCGCCCTTGCGGACGCCGACCGTGTCAGCCCATTTTTCGCCAAGAGATATGACCTGGAGGTTTATGCAGATCTCAAAAAGATTATTCTGGGTAATGAGGCACTAATGGAATGGGGAAAAGATGGGCAAAACAACTTGGATTTTGAAGTTACCGGGGGACTTCGATTTACTGCAGATCCTTCCCCCGTTGTCGATCTAGGTAGTATTCTCTTCATCAGAGAACGAATCGACAGCCTAATGGAAGGCGGTATCCTCCGCCCTGTCGAAGATATTACCGATGCCGTTGCAGAAGGCATTCAAAACATCGTTTTCGGAAAATTTAAGGACCCAAGGGTAGTTCCGTCGATCGGATGGTTCCTGCGACCACAATTGCTGGCCGGCATAGGGGGCAGTTTTTCAGTGGTGGCGGGTACCGAGATCAGTATTCACAATCACATAGCCATTAAGGGGACAAAACCAATGCCTTCCATCTATGCCTTTGCAGGGCTCCGATGGAAGGTATTTAATAAATAGACTATACATACTGAGAAAATTCTTCATTTTAAACCAATCTAATATGCATGACCTGAAATTTTTACTCCTCCTTATTCCGCTCTTCTTCAACGCTCCAGTCCTTGGTCAACAAGCTTCCAGTTTAGAGAAAAAAAACACCGGCAACAGATATTTGTTATCACTCGATGATGCTCGTTTGGATTTAGGTATGCGAGTCCATAATATTTTCGCTCTTGATGATCGAGCACCACTCTCTTCAAATCCACACTTTCAAGCCATGTGGAACCTGATCAAGTTAGGCGCTAGCCTGGAGGCATTATTGCAGGGATTTGATCAACCTTTAAATGACATTGATCTTACACGTGAGTTTGGACAGAATGGCTACAATAAGACACTCTTCATGCTTTTTTTGCAATATGGATTTGGTGAATCCTCTGATGTTGAATTACAACGGCACTTTTTTGAGATTGGTCTTAGTTCAGGCTTTTTTAAAGAGGGAAGAGGTGGATTGCATACGCATTTCGATTACCGAATGAACATTTTGAAAACAGACTATGGAGCTGGTATCAACAGTATTAGTAAATTCTTTGATTATGAAATTTATGTCGGGGCCCGGATTGGTTTCGACTGGAGCAGTGCCCGCTCCGAAGGAGAAGCGGGATTCTTCACCCATCTGACGGATGAAATTAAGCGAATTGCTGATGAAAATGAATTTACCGCATCACAACTCATAGCTTTAGAAAAATTAGCAGAAGAAAGCAAAATACTCATGCCAAAAGATGTAGGTGGTACTGCTTTTCATGCGGGGCCCATTGCTGGAGCCCGTTTATCTACAAAGCTTTTCGGAAATGCTACCCTATTTTTAGAAGGGATGGGGTTTTATGATCTAACCGACCTCAATGTTAACAACTCGGGACAAAAGGAAAACAAACGCAGTCAGCATCATCTGGCCTTTTCTCTTGGAATGATCGTAACGATTGGAGGAGAAGGAAAAGGACTGGTGGGAAGCGGAAATGGCATCAATTTCTTCTGAAATCATCCCTACATTAGAATAGCACAGCTCTTCGTATCTTGTATGCGAAGAGCTGCTCTATTTGTGGCCAATACGGACAACCAACGACAATAATGAAACATTTCATCTTTACCATGCTGATTGGTCTGCTTCCCCTAGCCTTGTGGAGCACAACTACAGAACCGGCTCTTACGCTTCAGTGGCATAATATTGCGGAGCTTCCGCCGGCTCCAGGTCAGTATTTACAACCGGGTTTAGCTGGCGCTTTTTCTGGAATTCATGGGGATGCAATGATCATCGCCGGCGGCGCGAATTTTCCGAGTGGCCCTAATTGGGAGGGAGGAAAGAAAGAATACCACCGAGATGTCTACGTTTTAACCAAGGCAGCCGACGGAGCGATGCAATGGCAGGAAAATGTTGGTTTTCAATTGGAGAAGCCTCTGGCATACGGGCTAAGCATTGGTGGCCCCGACGGACTAATTTGCATTGGTGGTATGAATGCCGAAGGCCATTACGAAGATGTATTCAAATTGTCGTGGAATCCTGCTTCAAACCAGCTTGTACATAAGCCAATGCCCGCCCTTCCTAAAGCAATGGCAAACATTGCAGGCGCCAGATCCGGCAATGTAATTTATGTTGCGGGAACTGAAGAGGGGAATGGTAAAAAGTACTTTTGGTCATTAGATCTGAATGCCGTCTCCACTGGTTGGAAGACACTACCTGCGTGGCCGGGCTCTCCCCGAACCCATGCAGTTGGAGTCATTCAAAACAACGGCACGGGAGATTTCTTCTACCTAATGAAAGGAAGGTACAAAATAGACAAAGCTACGACAACCTTCCACAGTGACATCCAAGCTTATCATCTGCAGAAAGGAGAATGGCAGACGATCATAGCTAATCCGGCAGATACACTAGCCAATCAATCTCTATCTGCAGGTAGCGGAATTGCCATTGGGGCCAACCACATCCTTATGATTGGAGGAGACAATGGAACTTTGTTTGTTCAACTGGAAGAGCTAAACGCAAAAATCAGGTCCACAACCGATAGCATCGAACGGCAAGGTTACATCTTACAGCGCCGTGAGATACTTCAAAACCACCCGGGATTCTCCGACGAAGTACTCGCCTTCCACACCATAACCCAGAGTTGGACAAAAATTGGTGACATCCCGTCCAAAAGCCCGGTGACGACTAATGCATTCGACTGGGACGGCCAAATCATCATACCTGGTGGAGAAATTGCCCCCTGTGTTCGTACGCCTCAAATCGTCAGTCTGAGCGTTAAAACGAAGACGCGCTTTGGAAAATTAAACACCTTCATATTGATTGCCTATCTGGCGCTCCTAATTAGTTTTGGCCTTTATTTTTCGAGACAGCAAGAAACGACAGATGACTTCTTCAAAGGCGGCAGAAGAATTCCAGCATGGGCTGCCGGTATTAGTATATCCGGCACAACCTTGAGCGCCATTACTTTTATGGCCGTACCAGCAAAGACTTTTGCGACAAACTGGTTGTATTTTTTTCTTTCGATGACTGCCATCATGGTTGGTCCTTTCATCATTCGAATCTTCCTGCCGTTTTATCGAAGGTTTAATTTGACGACTGCTTATGAATATCTAGAGTTGCGTTTCAATTTAACAACTAGATTAATTGGCAGTGTTATGTACATTTTACTTCAACTTGGAAGAATGGGCATTGTCTTGCTGCTCCCATCACTAGCCTTATCGGTTGTTACAGGTATCAATGTCCAGGTATGCATTCTTTCAATGGGGCTCCTTAGCATTTTCTACACGGTGTTGGGAGGTATTGAAGCTGTTATTTGGACTGATGTTATGCAGTTTTTTGTCTTAATGGGAGGCGCCATTTTATCCTTGATCATCCTATATACAGGTCTCGACCATTTCGAGATGGCAACTCATATAAGAGAATTCCATAAAATGGAAATATTTGACTTCTCCTTCGATTTTACCGATGCTACACTGTGGGTGGTTTTACTCGGTGGTTTTGCGGGTAATATCATCACCTACGGAAGTGATCAAACGGTTATCCAACGGTATTTGACCACTAAAGATGAGAAAAGTGCCGCCAGAAGCATTTCGATTGGCGTTTGGATGGTACTGCCTACCACCCTAACCTTTTTCACAATCGGTACACTCCTGTTTGCCTTCTATAAAAGCCACCCGGAAATGTTGAGCCCGGTGCTCGACAAAACCGATAGCATCTATCCTTGGTACATCATCAACAGTTTGCCAAATGGCATATCTGGATTATTGATTGCCGCCATTTTTGCAGCGTCCATGTCCAGCCTGGATAGTGTCATGAATTCTGTATCTACGGTCATCACTACAGATTACATTCGTCGTCTTCGCCCTCTTTCGTCAGAAAGGCTTTATTTGAGAATGGCACGATACCTAACCATTTTGATTGGCATCCTGGGCACTGCCATGGCAATGACAATGGCCTTGTATGGCCTATCCTCACTTTGGGATCAATTTCAGCTCATAGTTGGTTTATTTGCTGGTGGCTTGGGAGGAATTTTTCTGTTGGGCATACTCAGCCGAAAAGCCAACGGCTCAGGAGCAGTCATAGGACTTCTGGCGAGTGGAGTGCTTCAATATTATATGAAAGAATTTACCCCTATCCACTTTTTACTTTATACGTGTACGGGCTTGATCGGTGGATTTGCGTTTGGTTTTATTGGAAGCTTCTTTTTCTCGCAACCGACATCAGAAGCCAGGCAATACACCATTTATGGACTCAAAAAATGAATATGAAAAAGATCTCAGGCTTAGTTGCTGCACCTTTTACACCATTCAATGAAGATGGTTCCGCAGCCTTCCACAAGATCCCGAAACTCGCAAAACTATATCAAAGCAATGGTGTCGCTGGCGTTTTCATCTGCGGAACAACAGGTGAAGGTCCTTCCCTGACCATGGACGAAAAAATCGAATTCATGCGTATTTGGGGTCTGGAGAAAGGGCCCCTCAAGACAGTTTTTATGCTGGGGGGGAACTGTTTGCGGGATCAGCAAATGCTCGCCGAACTTTCAGTACAGCAAAATATGGACGCTGTAGCAGTACTACCCCCGTTCTTTTTCAGGCCAGGATCAGCGGAAGAATTGGTCAAACATTGTCAACTCATTGCCCGTTCTGCTGGAGATCTTCCTTTTTATTTTTATCACATCCCCGGGATGACAGGCGTGCATCTCTCCATTCGAAGATTTCTGGAAGTCGCAGATGGTCAAATACCGAATCTGGCTGGTGTTAAATTTTCCGCTCCTGATATGCCCGACTTCCATAGCGCCTTCAAATATAAACAGGGAAAGTTCAACTTACTTTGGGGCACAGACGAAGCTTTGCTTTCAGCACTTGCGGTAGGCTTGAATGGAGCAGTAGGCAGTACTTATAATTATGCAACACCGCTGTATCATAAGATTATCTCTGCTTTTAATTCCGGCGATATGATGGAAGCACAGATTTTCCAGTTAAAGGCGGTTCAAATGGTAGAACTTCTAATAAAATATGGTGGTATTGCCGCCGGAAAAGCATTCATGAAAATTATTGGTATGGATTGTGGCCCTTGCCGCTCTCCGCTATCAACAGTCACAGACCAGGCCTGCTTGAGTTTGGAGAAAGAATTAAGAGAAATTGGGTTCTTTGACTTTTGCAGTAAGATACCTGCATAAATTTGAGATTGCAGAGGTCCAGATTGAACAATCCGAACACAATTCTCGGCCTTTTGATGGTATATTGTTAGCAAACTACCATCAATATGCGAATTGCCTGTCCGTCAATTTTAAGTCTTGCTTTAACGTGTTGTTCCTTCAATATCATCGCCCAATCTAACGCGACTATCAGGATCTCGGGGTTGGTTTTGGACAGTACAACTTCTGCCCCCCAGCCATTGCAAGGTGTGCATATTAGAAGCGAAGGAAATAGTTACGTAGCCTCCGTCAGCAACGAAGACGGTAGTTTTGTCCTAATCGTTCCGAAGGATGCCGATTCTTTACTACTGTCACATTTAGGCTATCGGACCAAAAAAATTGCGACGCCAAAATCAGATAGCCATTTAGAGATTCACCTAATGCCGGCGCCCTTTCGGCTTTCCGCCATTACCGTCAAACCAAGGAATCCGGTTGAAATAGTTAAAAGGGCCATCCGGGCCATCCCCTTGAATCATCCTCATCAAGCTTTCGGCAGTCATTGTTTTTATCGGGAAATTATCCGGGATTCATCTGATGACCTTTCGATTGCAGAGGCCGTTTTCAGAAGATCCATCTTTCCCGGAGAATCCGAGAAGGAGCGACTACAATTAAAGCTGATCCAGGGACGAGCCAGTGAAAATGTCAAAGCAACTCGACTTTTTGAGGATTTCCATCCGGGTGGTGGCCCAAATCACATAACCGGATTAGAAATGGCCCTGGCTCCCCCTAGTTTCCTGCAGGAAAAATATTTAGATCAGTATCAATACGAATTGGAAGACCTTACCACCTTTAATAACCGGAGTGTTTTCATCATTCGATTCGATCAGAAACCGGGATTGAAAGAATCACTGCGCAAAGGACGTCTTTATGTGGATACCGAAACTTCTGCGATCATTCGTTACCAGTCCAGTCTGAGTCCGCGAGGCCTGCCCTTTATCCAACATCTTACAGGAAGTGACAAGTTAATGGCAAAATTATTGAAGATCGAATTCATAAGAAAACGTCATGATCTTTCAGCAAGTTTCCAATCAGTTCAGGGGCGGTGGCATTTGCAACATGCCAAGCAGGAGTGGGAAGTAGCATATCGGCAACCGAAGAAGGGACTGGATCTTCAATTTGCCGTCCAAAGTGAATTTGCTGTGACCAATTTTGATACCATGGTTCCTGTTTCTATTCCCAAGACGGAACGATGGCACCGCAATCAATTGATCATTAATCTTCCGACGAGCTACAATGAGGATTTTTGGGGAAGTAATAATCGCATCGAAGCTTCTAGAGGCGTAAATGAAGTGATCCATAGCATTAATACCAGTCATCCTGCACTACAAATTCTCCAGGATTCATCTTCCGATTCTTGGTCTAAACTAAACGCTTTCGCATTCAAAACATTCCAGGATGGTAAGGACCTATTGTTACAACCTTTAATGCGAACTTCCTGGAAAGACGACAAAAATGGTCCACTCCTCTTTAAGAAGATGCTGGGTAATTTCAAAGCTACCGGACGCGTTCAAATATACAGCGCCAAAGACAGTAGTACTACCCCTGAACTGGGTTTCCAGCAAGGAGGTATCATGATTAGAACTCCTGGAGAGGACGGGCAGGAAAACTATCTCTTTATTGGCATAGGAGTTGCCGGTAACCCTAAAATAAAACTCATTGAGAATACTACCATCGGAAATCGATCGGCGATTCGTGCCCAAAGATATGATCATCAATATGTCGACTTTAAAATAATCCGAAAGAACGATAAATTCATGATCTTCAGTAAAAAACCTAATGCGCCCGCATGGAGTTTTTTACGGTCGTATGAAAGAACAAACTTTGGCAATGAGGTTCAGGTTGGGCTCGCAGCTTTTGCCCGGTTTAATGGCAATGGTCCCAAAATGCGTCCCGATCTCCTCGTCCGTTTTAGCAATATTGAAATTAAGTGATGATAAAAAAAACCGTTCTGACCATTCTCTGTATGGGCTTCGTTTCTCCAGTTTTTTCTTGTCTTATTGTTGTTATTTCTGACGGCCAGCGGGTATTGGTTGGCAATCATGAAGATTGGTTTGCCCGCGATGCTCGCGTAATTTTTACCCCACCCCAAAAAGGCACTTATGGACACGTACTTTTTGATTTTGCGAGCGAGGGCTACGCACAAGGAGGGATGAATACCCAAGGACTTTTCTTTGATGGCACAGCCACTCCTTATGTACCGATATCCTTTCCAGATAAACCGGTGTTTGACGGATATATCTGGAAAGCGCTGCTGGAAAAATGTGCTAATATTGAAGAAGCACTCGACTTTCTGACCAATTTCAAACTTCCTGATTTAGAAGCAGCACACATCCTATTGGCAGACCGATCCGGCCAATCAATCGTTTTAGGAGCATACGATGGAGAGTTAACCATTCACAGTCAAAAGGCACCCTATTACGTACTGACTAACTTCAATCCGACTGATCCGGAATATGGCGGCGAAACCGCCTGTCCTCGATACCATAAAGCCGTAGAGATGCTGGAAATCAATGCCAGCGTCTCCATTGAAACCGTTAGAAGTATTCTGTCTGAAACGCATCAGGAAGAACTGTCTGTCTACTCCAACATCTACGACCTGACGGATGGCGATATCTACATTTTTCAACTAGCAGATTTTCAAAGAGTTGCCCGTTTCAACTTATTTGATGAGTTGGAAAAGGGCGAACATAGCTTTCTGGTTACTGAATTAGATTATGGTTTGGTCTCGTCTGCCTTACGTTCCAAAAACTGATTAATAAAATACAATGAGAGATAATATTTATAGACGTTACTAACGTATTGCACCGGTTCCCGCCCAATTTTTTCTGCAGCAATTCGCTCCACATTATTAAACCAAACATTTGGATCCAAGCCTCGCTGTCGAGCCAATCGTCGCATACTGGCAATTCGATTTGGTCCGGCATTGTAAGAAGCCAGCACAAACAAATGCTTATTTAATTCGTCCATATTTGGGTCATTGAAATAGTGATCCAGTATAAATCGGGAGTATTTTATCCCGGCATGGATGTTGTTTTCCAAATCGTAAATATTTGGAATATTCACATTTCTGTCGCTGGCAGTACTGGGCCTCAATTGCATGATACCAACTGCACCGACGTGGCTTCTTGCACTTTGATTCAATCGAGACTCTTGATACCCCTGGGCAATTGTAATCAGCCAGTCCAGGTCGTATTTTGTCGCATACTTTTTAAAGTAAGCGACAGTAGTATTGAACCGCTCTAATTCTTTGTCGGTAATGGAATTGATGAAGCGATGGCTTTTCAAATATCGGTTAAAAAGCACATTGCCCAATAAAGTTCCTTTCCGGTGCTCCTTAATAAAAGAGTCCAAAACCTCCTTAAAAAGAGGGCTACCCTTTCTAATTGCCCAGGCAATTTGTCCATCTGAATCGATCGGTAAGTCACTCCGGAGTTGGATGTCGGAAAACTGTTTCGACCAAAACCGACCAATATTGTCTTCTACTACGGTCGCTGGCAAAAACCCCGCATTGACTAACTGAAGAACATCTTCATCTTCCAGGTATTCATCCACGGAATGCACCTGGACAATTGGAAGACCTTCCTTTAAGAAGGAATCGTTCAATTCCATCAAGTGCTCATAAAAACTGCTTGATTTTCGAACGTAAATATCCTGGCCGGATAAATCCGCTAGATTTTTTATCGTTGGAGTGCCTGGACCAGTGACCACCCATTCTTTAGCCCCCCGGTATACGGGAGTTGTGAAATCCACTTTTTTCTCGCGTTCGGGAGTAATCGTCAAGTAAGCAGCTGCAACATCGCCTACTCCTTCTTCCAATGCCTTAAATAATTGATCTCGACGAACTGGTATGATCACGGTGGATACTCGTGTTCCGGTAGTTCTTAACAAATACTTCTCAAAAATCTCCATAGCCTCATGCGTCAGACCGTTTCCTTTGTTTCCGTCTAGGAAAAAGAAATTTTTGTTATAAGGGACCAAAACACGGATTTTGCGTCGCAATAACATTCCATCAAAATCCCCCACCCAATGATCCTTTATGCCGAGAATAATGTCTAGTGAATCAGATTCGGTAGTTTCATAAAAATCGGGAACAGGTGTTGCACGGTATTCTTTAGTCGGTTCTTCAATGGAGGTTGAGAGGTTGGGTTCAAAGGAGCCGACAGAGGGATTGTAGCAAAGCGCCATCCCCAATAGGATGACGTATTTGGTTAAGGGGGTTAGTTGTTTTCTCATAATGTATTTCTTGTGTAGCAGTCGATAACTCACTGCGACGAACAGACGTTATCAACTGATTGTCAACTCAATTTACGAGGTTTAAAGCAAAAAGTCAAAAGTCAGCATATCCATCTGACCACAACTTAGCGTGTGTATTGTTTGAATGAGTCCATGCGGTCACCCAATTAGTCTAGTATTATCATTGTCTCAAAATACTGCTCCTGAAACCTGGTCAAAGTCCTGATTTCTGCTTTGCTAAACACCTGTTCATGATTCAAAGTAGCAACCAGCTTATTCTCCTGATCGTCCATTCGTATGATAACCGCGATGACCAAAGCTTTCGCTTTCTGGATAGGGCCTTCGGAGCCCAACAGATAAACATCTATCTCTTCTCCATCTCCACCAGTAGTATTGGGCAAATAACCATAGTTGAGTTCATAAAGCAGGTCTGTTGTTGGATGTCGACTCCCCATCGGTCGATCAATTACAATGTCGACCGTCTTGCCCAAATATTCTAGTTCTTGAACCATTTGACGACCAAAAAATCTAAGCTAATCTCTAGGAATTGGCAACTCTTGACTGTCGACCTTCCGAGCAGGTCGAAAGGCTGTTGATTTATTTTTGCTCCTTATTTGTTCTAACCAGAAAACACCATCGAACGGAATACTGTTTCCGCGAGTAGAAACGAAGTCCATATCGCCATCCCTATCCAAATCTAATGCAACGAATTTATCGAACATGCCACGTTTCCTGCGGGAAATATCATGACGAATCCATGGTTGCGTCAGGTCTCTCGGTTGTTCAAACCAGGATAACCGGCCAGCCGGTTTATCAATGGTACCACCTCCGTCCCGGTCTCGCAGCCCCTGACTGTAGCTACCAGCCATAATATCCGGAAGCTGATCGCCATTAATATCCGCCAATGTAAACCCTACCGGTTGGTCCGGTCGCATATGACCGATGAGGTGGAGTGGCCAATCCGCTGAAAAATCAGTAGGCTGTTCCAGCCAGATCAAACTTCGATTGATCCAATCCATTACTACGATATCCATCCTGCCATCTTTATTGAAATCGTAATAATCCATATTAAACCCTGTCACGTGGCCAAATTCATGTTGTGAAGGGTTGCCGACCCTGATCTCGTGCTCGTGGAAAGAAATATCTGATCCCCCTTTATTTTCAAACCAAAAGATCCTTCTTTCCCCGCGGGAACCCGCTATTATATCTAGGTCTCCGTCTTGATCCAGATCAAATGGTTCTGCATTGATTGGAACGTTTACTTTGGTCAACTCACGCTCGACCCAATTGGCAGCATTCAAGGGATCTCCGGTGATCTCATACCATGATATGGGAGTTGGTTCAGAATCCGCCGGATTTCCGGCCTGACTTCCCTTATTGGCAGCGGTAACTTCCGGTACACCATCTTCATTAAAATCTGCAAAAAACACCCTGATAAATGATCCTCGATCTTTGGTAATAGGGGGGATCAGACGTTCCCATTTCGCGGTCCGAATATCCACACCAGGGTTCTGAAAATAGATCAAATGTGCCAATTCACAAGCACCAATGATATCGAGAAAGCCATCACCGTTTACATCTGCAACTGCAACATCTTCAGGGGCGGCAGCCTCTTCTCCAACTGCCAGAGTTGCCAATATCCAATGATTTGGATCTTCCGAACCGAAAGCCAGGCGAATGTAACCATCCGCTACACCGTCGTATTCCGTATCGGATTCATGGACGGAAACTATGTCTTGGTAACCATCCTGGTCAAGGTCTGCCATGACCAGACCATCGCCACCACTGATGGGAACGCCTCCAATTTTGGGATCGTCGATGATGTGCTCTCGCCAAGAGATATATTGCCCATCTGCCGTTTTGGCAGTTGTCTCTAACGAGTGGCCTTCGTTATCTTCCTGGTCAGAATCAGGAGAAGGTACGCAACCAATTGACGACACCAATAGGCAAAAAAGAAAACTTTTCCAACCGAGAATGCTACATGAAAGAAAGTTTTTCGTACACATTTTACAAATAATTGACATTGATTCTATTCAAATGTAAGCATATATAGTGAAGTTGCTGGTCCATAACATTTTGGAAATCATTCTTACGACTACTAAAAATGCAAGACGCTTTAAAAAAACTGCAGCATCAGATCGCGGGCGAATTATTCTATGATCAAACCATGCGGATCCTATATGCCACCGATGCATCGGTTTATCGGGAGTTGCCCACGGCTGTCGTGTTGCCAAAGAACGCGGATGACATTCGGCAGGTGATCCTTTTTGCTAAACAACACGAGCTCTCTATCATTCCGCGGGCTGCAGGTACCTCTTTAGCAGGACAATGCGTTGGCAGTGGCATTGTAGTAGATGTATCTAAGTATATGACCAAGATCCTCGAATTGAATGTTGAAGAAGGATGGGTTCGCTTACAGCCAGGTGTAGTAAGAGATGAGCTAAATCTTTTTCTTGCAGAGCATGGGCTATTCTTCGGACCAAATACTTCGACCGCCAATCGATGTATGCTAGGAGGGATGGTGGGCAATAACTCATGTGGAACCACTTCCATTGTCTATGGCTCCACTCGGGATCATGTCCTGGAACTTAAGACACTCTTGAGCGATGGATCCGAAGTAAGTTTCGGGGCTGTTGACTCCGTGCTTTTCGATAAAAAAAAGAAATCCCCAACTCTTGAAGGTCAACTCTACCGGCATATCCATCAGATGTTGAGCAGCACAGAAAATCAGGTTACCATCAAGGAAGAATTTCCAAAAGCATCTATTCACCGACGAAATACCGGTTATGCCATCGACCTTCTGCTCGAAGCTGAGCCCTTTAAGGCAGGAGGTGAACCCTTCAATTTCTGTACGTTATTATGTGGATCGGAAGGTACGTTGGCATTTACAACAGAAATTAAATTGCATGTCGACCCACTTCCAGCTCCCAAGGATGTGGTCCTTTGTGCCCATTTCAAGAGTCTGGACAAATCGCTACGAGCCGTACAGATCGCCATGAAGCATGAGCCAACCGCCTGTGAACTAATGGACAAGATAATCCTCGACTGTACGAAAGATAACATCGAGCAGCAAAAGAATCGATTCTTTGTTCAGGGAGATCCCGAGGCGGTATTAATGATAGAATTCAGGGCCGATACCATACAGAAAGCCGAATCTCAAGCCCAGGCACTGATTTCGGCTTTCAAGCAAAACAATTTTGGCTATTCCTTTCCGATCGTACATGCACCAGACACTAAGAAAGTCTGGGCCTTACGTAGTGCTGGACTGGGACTATTGGCCAACTTACCTGGTGATCCCAAAGCAGTAGCCTGCATTGAAGACACGGCGGTCGATATAGCCGATTTACCGGAATTCATCGAAGAATTCAGCGGCATTATGGATCACTACGGCCAACGATCTGTCTACTATGCGCATGCCGGAGCAGGAGAAATCCACTTGCGCCCCATTTTAGATCTAAAAAAAAATAAGGATCGGCAACTATTCTTTGACATTACCAAAGCAACGGCTGAATTGGTGAAGAAATACCAGGGCTCGCTAAGTGGAGAACATGGAGACGGGAGAGTCCGCGCTGCATTTATTCCATTGATGATCGGCGATCACAATTATGAGTTGCTAAAGGAGCTAAAAAACACTTGGGATCCACACGGTATTTTCAATCCAGGCAAAATCGTCGAGGCTCCCCCCATGAATACCTCTTTGCGTTACGACCCGGAGCAACCTACCCGAGAATTGAATACGCTTATGGATTTTTCAGAGGTTGGAGGACTGATGAGAATGGCTGAAAAATGCAATGGGTCTGGCGATTGCCGCAAACTACCTCAATCCGGTGGCACCATGTGCCCTAGTTACATGGCTACCCGAAATGAGAAAGAAACAACAAGAGGGCGAGCAAATGTGCTGCGGGAAATTTTAACGCGATCTTCCTCCAAAAACCCATTTGACAGCAAGGACATTTACGAAGTGATGAAGCTCTGCTTATCCTGTAAAGGCTGTACATCCGAGTGCCCATCCAGTGTAGATATGGCCGCCTTGAAATCAGAATTCCAATACCAATACTATCAGAGTCATCGCCGGCCATTGAGTAATTTGGCATTTGGTAATTTTGGACGGCTAAGTAAACTAGCCATGATCCAACCCGGCATTGCCAATTGGACTTTCCGAAACCAAGTCACAGGAAAAACATTGAAATCTCTCTTGGGCGTCGCACAAGAACGCTCCTTACCGCCCTTTGCAAAAGTAACGCTGAAGAAGTGGTATTATAAGCAATTTCCAAAGCTCTCTCTAAAGACAACCAAACCACACGGCAAAGTCTATCTCTTCGCCGATGAATTCACCAATTATAACGACGTAGAAATTGGACAAAAAGCCATTCTTTTGCTAGACAAATTGGGTTATGAAGTGATAATTCCCCGGCACGTCGATAGTGCCCGAGCTCAACTATCCAAGGGTATGCTTCGTTCGGCCCAAAAATTAGCAAATAGCAATATTGAAAAACTAGGAGACATCATTACTTCGGAATCCCCGCTCATCGGAATCGAACCTTCGGCTATTCTCGGTTTCCGCGACGAATATCGTCGTCTGGTAAAAGGCGATTCCATGCGTAGCAAAGCAGAACGGTTGGCGCAAAACACCTTTCTTATTGAAGAGTTCTTGGAACGGGAAATTAACTCTGGTAAGATCAGTGCTGATCAATTCGACCAACAACCTCGAAAAATTTTACTGCACGGTCACTGTCATCAGAAAGCCCTTTCAACCGTTGGAGCCTCCGCTTTTGTGTTGGACCTCCCCCTCAATTCGCAGGTAGAAGTAATCCCATCTGGATGTTGCGGAATGGCCGGATCATTCGGGTATGAAGCGGAGAATTATGAGGTAAGCATGAAGGTAGGAGAGTTGGTACTCTTTCCCGCAATCAGAAAAGCCAATGTCCAGACGATAATAGTCGCACCGGGAACCAGTTGTCGGCACCAGATTATGGATGGCACCAATCGAAAAGCTAAGCATCCAGTGGAAATCTTGTATGAAGCTCTTATTGTTTGATATCGGATTCGATATCAGACAAGACATCCACTGCATTTTGGTAAGTATCTTTCATGGCCTCGCTGTTGTCCTTGCCGGCAAACAGGGCCATCTCGGAAGTTTGTATGATCTTCATGAAGTTTTCGATCCCGCTCTCTTTCACCTCCATGCTATCCAATTTTTCCTTGACGTTTTCTTTGGTCAATTCCGATAACGGAATTTTCAATTTGTCGGAAACATAACCCAACATAGCTTTCGAAATTTCATCGTAGAAACCACGGCTCTGCTTCTTATCCATCAACTGGTTAGCGGTTTGCAAGCGTTTCATGGCAGCTTTTCTAGCGCGGCGGTGTTTAAGCAATGCCGGGTCCAGGTTACTTCTTTGTAACAATATTCGATGGTACCCCCAAGCTCCTAACAATAGTGTGAATGGTAAGACGAACAGCATCCAGAAAATCGACGTTCCAAGAAATGCTTGTCCTTTCGGATATAGCTCGGTACTCATCTTAATAAAGCGAATATCCTCCACTTTACTTGAGTTGTCCTGGGTGTTCGGACGTGTAGCAATGGGATTTCCAGCATTGCTGCCTTTTCGGATCACAAGGTCAAAACTCTTTTCGTTAATGGTTACGTATTTAGCGCTGTCCGGATCGTAGTAGGAAAACTCAGGGCGGAAGCTAAAATCTCCTGTCTTTTTGGGCACAGCCAAGTATTCTATCTCTTTTTGCCCGAATATCCCTCCTTGGCGTTCAAAGCTTCCTTCATTAATAATCTGCGGATCATAGATCTCGAAATCACCCGGTAAATTCAATGCTGGAGGTCGAACCCTTTTGATGTCTCCATTTCCTGAAATGACCATCTTCAGAGTGAGCGCATCATCGGTCGTAATGGCCGTTCGATTCATACTGGTCTGAAGCTTGAATTGACCAACCGCACCCGAAAAAGAGGCCGGTGGATTCGGAGGCAAAGGAAAAACATTGATTTCTACCGAATCAGTTTCCAAATTCAACCGATATCGAGGAATAAACGAACTCCGGTCCGTAACTTGTAAGGTGCTGGGGGGAATAGTTAATTTTCCGGTTTGTTGAGGAAACAGGACGATCCTTTTCAAGGATTTCTTTGAATACTGCCGCCCGTTGATCACTTCTTGTTTAGTGCTGGTATCAAACCGGCGAACTTCTTGAGAATAGAACCCGGGATATTCATTCTCCGCCACAAAGCTACTAAACTCGATCCTAGCCGAAGTGTAAAGATTGTAGTCCAGGATTATTTGTTGACCGATGTACGCTTCACTTACACTAGGCTCGGCAATAACAAAGATCTCATCCTTTTTATCCGCCTGGTTGCCAGCTCCCTTTACAACCTCTATTGACAGTGGTTTGCTGGAGTATTTCTTCCCATTTATCACAATAGAAGCTTTTCCGATACGTAGTTTTCCCAACCTTTTTGGTTGTAATGCATAGGTAAAAGCATGCTGCATAGAGGTCCGGCCATTAATAATGGAAGTTTGCATTTCAGTATTGGGGCCGGCCAATACGGTGAAATCCCGGAATGGAGGTGGAGAAAAATTGGCCCCGCGGGCGTTCTTTACCGTAAATGCAACCTTTACGTAATTTCCCTGGACAATTTTGGTCGCATCTGCTGAAGCTTCGAAAGTAACTTGGCTATACCCGATTACTGTAAAAGCAAAAAATGATAGTATAAACAGATGTAAAAAACCTTTCATCGTTCCAATCAATTTATCCAGCCCGAAGGTATTCTATTGTCTCTTTAAATCTTAACTGTTTTCCTCTTTTTCTTTTTGGGAGTGTTTTCCCTTCGCTCGTCATCGGGCTGCTGTTTCTTCCAGGAGCCCGGCGGATGAAAATAGAAATCTTCCAATCCTGGAAAATCCCTGAATCCCGGAAACTCAAAACCTTCCATGTTGAAATTCAAGTTATTTCGAGAAGGTTCCGGTTTTTGAATAATACCGTCGGGATTCGGAACCACCAGTATTTCGATCGGCATCGTTTCCAAAATGGATTCTCCAACATCGATACTAGCAGGCGAAATGTAAAAATTGCCAATGTCTTTTGGTTCCAAATAATAATTATAAGCGACGCTCTGAGTAACTTCTCCATTCATCATGCTGAAGCTGGAAGATACGTTTGGGCCACTGATCACGGAAAACCCTTCGAAGACTGGAGCTACGAACTCCGTTCCCTTAGCATTCTCCAACCTAAAAGAAACATGAATATAGTTACCTAGTAAGACGGAGTCGGTACTTACCTCTACCGTAAATTTGGGATCCCCTTGCCCATGAGACAATAAAATACAGCCTGAAAACAAAATACAGAGAAACCATTGCTTCTTCATATCTAACAGGTTTTGATATCATTTTATATTTTGGTTACCAATCTTTCTTCGATTTACTTTTCTTGTTGTTTGCCTTCCGTATTTTCTCCTGTACCTTTCGTTCTTCTTCCTCCATGATTTCCAAAAGCTTTCTGGCTTCTTCCTTCGAAAGATCTTTTGGTTCGGGTTGTTGCTGTTGTTGCTGTTCGTCTTGGTTTTGCTGATCTTGGTTTTGTTGTTGTTGATCCTGTTGATCTTCTTGCTGCTGTTGTTCTTGTTGATCTTGCTGATCCTGTTGTTCTTGATCCTGATTTTGCTGTTGCTGCTGCTGCTGCTGTTGTTGCTGCTGTAATTGCAACATTCTTTGCGCCATTGCCAAATTCTGCTTCGTTTCCAAATCAACGGGATTATTCCTTAAGGAGTTTTTGAAAGCATCAACACTTTTGTCGTACTCCTCATTCTGATAGTAGGCATTACCCAGGTTGTGAAAAGCATGTGCCTTATCTACTTTATCTGAGGATTTCGCTGCAGCCTCTTCATACCGGCTGATCGCTTCCTCAAACCTTTGTTGATTATAAATCGCATTCCCTAAGTTAAAAGTACCCTGCGCTTTTCGCTTCTTTTCCAATGCCTTCCGGTAATTTTCTTCCGCCGCTGTAAAGTTCTTCTCCTTGTATTCCTTATCCGCCTTTCTCAATAGAGAATGAGAGGATTGAGCCCATAAGGGTTGCAGCAATACCCCAAAAAATAGGGTCAATAACAGAACAAGTAATTGCTTCATCATCTTTTATACATTTACCTCTTAAAAACAACCCGGACGTCAAGTTGGTTGTTCGAATCATGAGGTGCTAAAAAAGTCAGTACCTTCTAGGTATCTATTTTTTCTGTAGGACAAAACAAATTCTAACAACAACAGCAATAGTCCAAAGCCAATGAAATACTGGAAATAGCTTTCGTATTCGCTAAAGACTCTTTGTTCGAACTCTCTTTTTTCCATCGATTCTATTCTCATTTTTAATGCCTCTGCAACTGCATCACTCCCGCTTAGCAAATTAAAATAATCCCCCTCACCAGCATCCGCTAATTCTTTCAGCATCTCCTCATTGATCTTTGACCGGACGGGATTCCCGGCAACATCTCGCTTATAATCAAGACGCCCACCGATGTACGTAGGAATAAAACTACCTTCCGGCGTACCTACACCTACCGTAAAGATCAGCAATCCGTTGTCATTAGCTTCCTTGGCGGCCGCTAAGGCTTCATCATCGTGATTTTCGCCGTCAGTTATGATAACCAACGCCTTATGGTTTTTATTTTCTTCGTCAAAAGATTCTTCCGCCAATTCTATGGCATCCACAATCGCAGTACCCTGAGTAGGCGCCATATTCGGATTTGCACTTCGAATGAACATATGCGCTGCGGCATAATCCGTAGTCAAAGGAACCTGTAAATAAGCATTTCCCGCAAAAATGATGGTGCCAAGGCGCTCCCCTTTCAAAGCATCCACTAAGTTTTGAGTAAAACGCTTCGCCCGATCAAGACGGCTTGGAGAAATATCCTCTGCCAACATGCTCTGGGAAATGTCAATAGCCAAAAATATATCCACGCTTTTGCGCGTCACCTTCTCTCGCTTGGACCCCCACTGTGGGTTAGCCCAACCAATTACCAACAATAATAGTCCCAAAGCCAGCAGGATAAACTTTAAAATATGCTTGGCATTGGAGGCTCTTGGCATCAGCCTTTCCACCAGAGATAGATTTCCAAATCTTTGGAGTGCCCGTTTACGAGCCACCCATGCAGCAATGAAGAAGGCCACCAAAACAGGCAGAACTCCCAATGCGTAAAGATATTCTCCGTGCTCAAAACGAAACATAGCTTAAATTAGATTTCTTCATTTTGTCCGAACTGTATCTACTACTCGAACATTTCAAACGCTACAAACTTCTAACTGTTTTACGGTATCGCACGCAGAAACGTATACCGCAAAACCAGTTCCAGGATCAGGAACATCATTCCCCAAAAAGCAAAACGGTGAAATTCTTCACTGTATCTTTTTATACTTGTGATGTCCATCTCAGTTCTTTCTAGCAGGTCGATCTCAGCGTATATTTTCTTCAGTCCTTCCGCAGAAGTCGCACGAAAATATTTCCCTCCGGTCATTTCAGCAATTTGCTGCAACAGTGCTTCATCGATCTCCACTCTTGCCAAACCAAAAATATACCGCCCGTCGCTCCTTCTGCTGACCGGTGTCAGGGCTTCTCCGGTCGACCCCACGCCAATGGTGTAGACCTTGATGTTGAATTCCTGGGCAATCTCTGCTGAAGTCAGGGGTTTGATATAACCGGCATTGTTTACACCATCGGTCAATAGAATGATCACTTTACTTTTGGCCTCACTGTCTTTCAGACGATTGACGCCCGTCGCCAGTCCCATGCCAATCGCAGTTCCATCCTCAAGAATACCGCATTTCAGGTTTTCGAGAAAGTCCTTGACCACTCCATGATCCGTCGTCAAAGGACATTGCGTAAAAGCTTCCCCGGCAAAGACGGCTAATCCAACGCGGTCAAATTTTCGTTTGTCGACAAATTCTGCAGCTACCCGCTTACTGACTTCCAACCGGTCCGGTTTGAAATCCTGGGCCAGCATACTACTCGACAGATCCATGACCATGGCAATGTCAATACCTTCCGCTTTTATTTCCTCTTCTTTCAAAACCTGTTGAGGGCGGGCCAGAGCAATGATCAGTGCTCCGATACAAAGTGCACGCAGCAGGGGTAGCAAGCCCCGAAGTTGACCTCGGATTGACGAAAATTGCCAGGTGTTTTGTAATCCCGGAATGCGGAGCGTCGCATAGCGATCCTTATGTTTGAAGTAATACCAAAGTCCGATTGCCGGTATCAAGATCAACAACCATAAAAATTCAGGATTAACAAATTGTATATTGCTAAATAAAGACTGCATATCTAATTGTTGTCCTCCTCTTGCATTTCGGTTTCCAATTTGGATTGCGGTTTTGTTTGGATAACAAATTCCTCTGCATCCGCCAAAACTTTATCGTGAAAATCTGCCGGAGGTTTAGCCTTGGCAAATTTTACGAGATCAGCAATTTGAAACATATTCCGCAGTCGCTCCGTCCAATCTCCCTCCAAATCCAGCTGTTTTACCTTTTCCAATGTTTCTTCAGTAGTAGATTCCAGCGCGGAAATTTTAAACCGATTTTCGAGATATTCCCGGACAATCCGGGTTAACTCACTTTGAAATAACTTGATCTTTCCTTGCTGCCAGAGCTTTCCCTCTTTTAGCTTTAAAAGCTTGTCCAGGGCCAACTCATGGGCGGGAATAATGATTTCAGGAGCAGCTGGTCGCTCACGGTTTCGCCGCCTCCTAACCAGATACACGATCAAAGCCACAAGTCCCGCAATCCCAGCCAATCCAATCAGGTATGGTATTAAGTCCTCCAGCTTAAGTGGCTCTTCTCGGATTTCCTTAATCGGCGCAATCGAAGCAGTATCGCTGACCACTGGAATTGTCGTTACGGAAAGAGGGATATTATTGGTTTCAATGGTTTTTTGCTGACCGCCTTCAAGATAAGTCACCGGAATTGGAGGAACCCAGTGATAGCCGGAATCAAAAGAGGTGAGAATCAATCGCTGGGTTAAAATATAGTTATCAGAACTATTGACAGTATCCAAGTTACTTTGACTGACCATTTCCAATTTCTCTGCTTTCTCAATCACCGACAAATCAATATTCTCAACAACAATCTCACGGGAATGATCGATGAACAATTCTAACTGAACCTGGTCCCCAATCAAAATTTTAGTCGAATCGAGCCGGGCAGAAACCTGGATTTGTCCCTGCAATGGTATCAAAAAAAACAGCGAAAGTATACCGATAAATGTCTTCTTCATTTCAGTTACATTACCATTACTTGTGTCTCTTTCTAAAGAATTTCAGCAAGGCATTCACATAAGATTCATCCGTACGGATGCTTACGGTATCTGCTCCACTTTTTAAGAAATTGGTTTTGAAATAATGAAGGTTGCGCTCAAACCACTCGTTGTAATTTCTTCGAACTCCCTTAGAAGCGGTATCCAACCATCCCATTCGCCCTGTTTCAGGATCTACCGCCCGGATCAAACCGATATTGGGAAGCTCCCGCTCAACCGGATCAAACAAATGAACGCCAACGATGTCGTGCCTTCTCGAGGCAATCCGCAATGGATTTTCATAGCCGGTAGTAATGAAATCGGAAAGGATAAAGCAGATGCTCCTCTTCTTAATGACGTTATTGAAATATTCCAAGGCTTGTCCGAGGTCTGTGCCCTTATGTTTAGGGTTAAAGTCGATCAATTCCCTGATAATCCGCAAGATGTGCTGCCGGCCTTTTTTAGGAGGAATGAACTTCTCAATCTCACTGGTGAAGAAAATAACGCCTACTTTATCATTGTTGTTGATCGCTGAAAAGGCCAATAAAGCACAGATCTCCGTTAAAATCTCGTTTTTGAATTGTTCTCTTGTACCAAAAAAAGAAGATTGGCTTACATCGATGAGCAGGATGACCGTCAACTCCCGCTCTTCTTCAAATACCTTAATGTGCGGTGATCCGGTTCTAGCGGTGACGTTCCAATCTATGTTGCGCACATCGTCGCCATATTGGTAGTTGCGAACCTCACTAAAGGACATTCCCCTACCCTTAAAGGTACTATGGTATTCACCGGAGAAAAGGTGTTTACTCAAGCCCTTCGTCTTAATCTCTATCTTCCGGACTTTCTTGAGCAGTTCGCTGGTCTCCATATCAGGGCACTTCTACGTTATCCAGTATTTTATTAATGATGTCTTCCTGAGTGATGTTTTCGGCTTCCGCTTCATAGGTAAGTCCGATGCGATGACGCATGACATCGTGACAGATTTTTCGCACATCTTCCGGGATCACATACCCACGACGCTGTATAAAGGCATAGGCTTTTGAAGCCAATGCCAGATTGATACTAGCCCGCGGTGAACCGCCGTAATTGATCAAGTTTTCAAGATTGTGCAAACCATATTCTTTGGGTTGGCGGGAAGCAAAGACAATATCTATAATATACCTTTCTATTTTTTCATCCATATATACCTTGCGCACCGACTGGCGCGCCCGCAAAATTTCCTCGGGCTGGATGACCGATTTTACTTCGCCAAAAGAATCATCCGTTAGGTTTCGCTGAATAATGATCCGCTCCTCCTCTTTGTTCGGGTATGAGATCTTTACTTTCAACATGAAACGGTCTACCTGTGCTTCGGGCAGAGGGTATGTTCCTTCTTGTTCGATTGGGTTCTGAGTAGCCAACACCAAGAAGGGCCTCTCCAAAGTAAAAGTTTCATTGCCGATGGTCACCTGCCGTTCCTGCATCGCCTCCAAAAGGGCACTTTGGACCTTAGCCGGAGCCCGATTGATCTCATCTGCCAAAACGAAGTTTGCAAAAACGGGGCCTTTCCGAACCGAAAATTCATTCTTGTTCGGATTGTAAATCATAGTACCGATGATATCGGCCGGAAGCAAATCTGGTGTAAACTGGATCCGACTGAATTTAGCGTTAATCGCCTTTGACAATGTTTTAATCGCCAATGTCTTAGCTAACCCTGGCAAACCTTCCAACAACACGTGCCCTTTGGTTAACAGCCCAAGCAACAATCTTTCGATCATCAGATTCTGGCCGACAATAACTTTCGCTGTTTCTTCTGTCAATTTCTCAATGAATGCACTGTCCAGATAAATTTGCTGGTTCAGCGCTTCAATATCAACTGATTGCATTTTTGAACTATTTGGCACAGTAATAGGGTCCATTTCTAAATCCTCTTGTTAAGTTTTACTGTATGGTTTTACGAAATCCTCCGAGCGAGCGGACACAAATTTGCTAATTAAAAATATCAAACAAAAATAATAACTCTTCTATTTCCTTCCAATAGGCTATCATTTCAGATCTTATCCAAAGCAAGTGACCAACAATGGGACTCAGCGCAATTGAGTCAGGTTGCAAGCGCGCAGAACTTCTTAAATAGTATCAACCTTTATTGGTACAACGGTAGAGTCTTTCAATTCCGGCAAAAATGGCTTAACTGGGGTGGTGTCACTTACATCGATTACTTGTGGTTTTTCCGGCTTAATCGGAATGACCGGCCGATTGGCTGTATCGCGAGCCAGCCGAGCTTGTTCTAGAAGGATCGAATCGGCAATTTCACCAGCTTGGCGATACATTTCTTCAAGGCATTTCTGCTTTCGAATCTCTTTATAATTGGCAATTTTTAGCTCGACCTGAGTCTCAATTAATTCATCCACTTGTTCTCTCTGTGATTTTTGCCCACAATTCGGTAAAGTTAAAACCAGTGGTAACATCAAGAAGATCAATTGGGGCCAGTTATTTCTAATTCGTGACTTCATGATCATCTGTTTTCGTCGAGACTGGGGTGATAACGAGCTCTGAGGTCTTCCGACTCCTTTTTTCGCAAAATGATGATAGAATCTACTGCGGCCTGTAATTTTTGTTCGGTTAATACCACACAAAAGCTATCGGTGAATCGTTTGAGCGTATCAACTTGTGCCAGGTAAATGGTATCAATGCGGGCCCTCTCCGTGCGGGTCAACCGAATATCCACTTCACTGGAACAGGAATTGCCGTAGATACCCACCAAAAGCACCAAGCAAAACAAACAACCGGTCAATAAATCTTTCATATGCATGTGCTTACAGATCCACGTTCTTCTTCCTTAGCTCAAAGTTTTTGCCGAGATATACTTTCCTTACCATTTCGTCGGCCGCCAACTCCTCTGCCGTTCCCGCTTTAAGTATACTCCCCTCAAACATCAGATAAGCTCGGTCCGTAATCGACAGAGTTTCCTGCACATTGTGGTCGGTAATCAGAATACCGATATTCTTAGTCTTTAATTTGGCGACGATCGATTGTATGTCCTCGACGGCAATCGGGTCAATTCCCGCAAAGGGTTCATCCAGTAAGATAAAATTTGGACTGGTAGCCAATGCCCGGGCAATCTCCGTGCGCCTTCGTTCCCCACCCGACAATGTATCACCTCGGCTCTTTCTCACTTTGTGTAACCCAAACTCATCGATCAGCTCCTCTAATTTGTCTTTCTGCTCGGATTTCGACAGGGAAGTCATCTCCAGTACCGCAGCAATATTATCTTCCACACTCAACTTTCGGAATACGGAAGGTTCTTGTGGAAGATAACCAATGCCCTTCTGAGCGCGCTTGTACATCGCCAGTGAAGTAATGTCGTCGTCCTTGAGGTAGACCCGGCCTTCATTTGGTTTAATGAAGCCAACAATCATATAGAAAGTGGTCGTTTTTCCAGCTCCATTTGGTCCCAATAGGCCAACGATCTCGCCTTGATTTACCTCAATGGAGACTCCTCTGACCACCTTCCGGCGGCCATAAATCTTAACTAATTCCTGTGATCTTAATATCATTGATCTTATTCTATGTATTCGACTTTTCTGAGAAAGCGAAATCCCAAAGAAATTTCAAGTGTTGTATTCGTAATTTCTCGCTCCCCGAGCGTCTGATTGGAAGAAGACCCGCCAAAACCACAGGAGCGCACATTGGGTACTTCCGGTTGGCGATATTGCCGGCTGATATCCGGACTAATTGTGAACTCCGTCAATATGGCAACGAATTCCGAAAGGGTGAACTCAATGCCACCGCCTACGGTCAATCCATAATTGAATTTCTGCACGAATCCTTCAAACGGATAGAAAATTCCACAAGGGTCATCATCCTCCAAAAAGTCTGGCCGCAAATCAGTACTCAATGTGTACTCTCCACGCAAAGCAAACATATAATAAAACTTCTTATTAATCCCAAGGTCGAATCTTTGCTTCGCACCAACGGACAAAGAGGCGTTTCGGAATTCAAAAGGGGTGGTAAAGCCATTGATATCCTGCCCAAGAAAATTGACGTAGGCCGGGGTCCGGATTGCACTGCCGCGCACATGATAACCTGCCTGTGCGAAGAGCGCCACGCTCTCTTCCGTCGCAGATTCAATAAAGACAATGGCATGATATCGAAACAACGGATCCCGTTGAAAATTGTTCCACTTTTGAAAGCCAATTGCAGGACCTCCTTTAATCCCAAAATAGAATCCTCCGGACTCCTGTGCTTCGACTTGTCCCATTCCCACCAGAACTAATAAGAAGGTATAGATTAAGTATTTATGCATCATAAGCTTCTCTTTTTAACGCAAAATACAAAAGTGGCCCTTTTCCTCAAAACAAGAGTAGCTTCCCCTTGAGTCAGCCTACTCTAAGTCGGCTTCCGATCTTGATTTCATTTGACTTCAAATCATTCCAGTTCTTCAGTTGGCCGATGGTTATCTTAAATTTTCTAGCAATCGCCCAGAGCGTATCCCCTTTTTTCACCAAATAGTATTCCGGGTATTTATTGGCGGCTGGGCCCGGCGCAGA